>DATCLL010000123.1:0-1676 GCA_036563935.1 Limnochordales bacterium
AGGTCCACGTCGGCGCAGACCACCCGGGCTCCGCAGTCCGCCAGCGCCTCGGCCGAGGCCGCCCCGATGCCCGAACCGGCGCCCACGACCAGGGCCGACTTTCCGGCAAGCTGCAGCCGGTCACGATAGCTTCCCATCCGGCCTACCCCCTTCGCCTCCGGCCCGTCCGGCCCCACGCCGCCCGGGGCGGCGAGGCGCACGGCGGGCCGGGTCCATCACGTCCCGCAGCCCGTCCCCCAGCAAATTGAACCCTAGCACGCTGATGGCGATGGCCATCCCCGGGAACAGTGCCGGGTACGGGGACAGGGCCAGGAAGCTCTGGGCCTCCCGTAGCATGCGGCCCCAGCTGGGATGGGGCGGCTGGGTGCCCAGCCCCAGGTACGACAGCGCTGCCTCCGCCAGCAGGGCCGAACCGAAGGCCAGGCTCGACTGGATCACCAGCGGGGGAAGGATGTTGGGAAGGACATGGCGCCTTAAGATGCGTGCGGGCGAGGCGCCCAGCGCCCGGGCGGCGTCCACGTAAGGTTGGGGCTTGGTAGCCAGCACCGCAGCCCGGGCCACCCGAAAGAAGGCCGGCACCGTCGACAGCCCCACAGCCACCATGGAACTGGTCTCCCCCGGCCCCCAGGCGCTGGCCAGGAGCAGCGCCAGAAGCAGCGCCGGGAAAGCGTACAGCGCATCCAGCGCCGCGCTCACCAGCCGGTCCCACCAACCGCCCACCCACCCGCACACCACCCCCAGCGCCAGACCGAGGCCCAGCCCGATGGAGACGGCCACCATGCCCACCCACAGGGCGTTCTGCGCGCCCACCAGGACCCGGGAAAGGACGTCCCGCCCGAAGTGGTCGGTGCCCAGGGGATGGGCCCGGGACGGGGGCGCCAGGCGGTTGAGGAAATCCGCCGCGTTGGGCGGGTAGGGGGTGTAGGCGAGGCTGACCAGGGCCGCGGCCACGACCACGGCGACCAGTGCGCCCCCGATGCGCATCGACATGCTCGTGGCTGTCCTTCTGCGGTCGTCCGCCGGTCCACGTCCGGGCCGGCCCGGGTGGCCCCGCCTAGGTGTAGCTCACCCGGGGGTCCAGGACGGCGTAGAGCAGATCCACCGCCAGGTTGAGGGTCACGATGAAGGCGGCCAGCACCAGCACGATGCCCTGTACCAGCGGGTAATCCCGCGCCTCGATGGCGGTCAGGGCCAGCTGCCCCAGCCCCGGCAGGGCGAAGACCGACTCCACCACCACCCCGGCGGTCAGCAGCTGCGCGAACTCGAGCCCCAGCACCGTCACCACGGGGATCAGCGCGTTCTTCAAAGCGTGGCGGACCACCACCCGAGCCTCCGACAGCCCCTTCGCCCGGGCCGTGCGGGTGTACGGCTGCGAGAGGGTCTCCAGGAGGCCTCCCCGCACCATCCGCGTGAGCAGCGCCGTGCGGGCCAGGCTCAGCGTCAGCACCGGCAGCGCCAGGTCGCGGGCGGCCCGGGACGGGTCGCTCCAGCCCGAAAAGCCGCCCGAGGGCAGAAGCCCTAGCTTCACCGAGAAGACCACGATGAACATCAGCCCCACCCAGAACGAAGGCAGCACCACGCCCAGCAGGGCGAGGAGCCGAACGGCCAGGTCCCACGGGCTGCCCGCCCGGGTCGCCGCCACCGTCCCCAGCACCAGGCCCAAAAGCCCTGCCACG
>DATCLL010000124.1:0-5360 GCA_036563935.1 Limnochordales bacterium
ACCACCTGGCCCCGCAGCTGCGGCGCCTGCGGCGAACCGAACAGCTCCAGCTGGCCGCTGACCTGCCCTCCCCGGGGCAGCTGCAGCTTCCAGCGCTCGGCCACCAGTTCCAGGGGGAAGGAGTCCAAAGCTACCCGGAGCCCCGTCTGCGGCCCCGTCGGGGACGGCCACGGCAGACTTCCCTCGGCGCTCGCCACGGCCCGGCCCTGCAGGGAAAGCTGCGCCCCCTGCAGGCGCAGGACGCCGTCCTGCCAGCGCAGCCGGCCCTCCAGGCGGGCAGGCGGGCCCTGGTCGGAAAGCCGCCAGCTCACCTCCAGCCGGCCGTCGCCCGCGGGGGCGGGAGCCCACCGCCAGTCCACCTCACCGCGGGCCTGCACGTCCCCGCCCTCCAGCAGGATTGGGGCGGCCTGCAGGCCGCGGCCGTCCAGCCGCACGGGCACGGTGAGGGTTCCCAGGGCCGTACCCCGCCAGGCCAGGTCCTGCACCACCAGCTGCCCCTGCAGCTGCCCGTCCCGCACCACTCCCTCCAGCCTCCCGTAGCCGGAAGCCCCGCTCAGCCAGGGCTGCCAGAGGGGACCGGCCAGGTTCACCATCTCGGCCACCACCCGCTGGCCGTCCCCTTCGGGCCACAGGGCCACCGACGCGTCGGGCCCGTCGAAGCGCAGGCGCACCAGCCGGCCCCGCCAGCGTTCCCCGCCGTCGCGCCACCACCCCGACTCCACCTCGAAGGAGCCGGTGAAATCCCCGGCGGGCGCGGCGGAAAGGGCCTGCGTCGACGCCAGGGAGCTCCCCGCCAGGAAAGCCGCCAGCAAACCTGCGTCCAGGGAGGCGGCGTTGTGCACCCGGCCCTGGGCCCAAAGCCGCACCGCCGCGCCGGCGGTCAGGGGGTGGGAGGAGGCCGCCTGGCCCCAGGCCACCTCGCCCGCTGCCGAGAGGCTGCCCGTGCTCACAGGGGCCTGGAGCTGCTCGAAGCGCAGCGTCCCGGCTTCCAGGTCGGCCATCACCCTGGCGCTGGCCGCGCCCACGGGAACGTTGCCGAGAAGCCCCGGGGAGGCCGCAAGCCGGGCCTCCACCCGCCAGCGCCCCCACGGCCCTTCCAGGCGCCCGTCGGCATCCAGGCGCTCGACCCGGTACGGCTCCCACCAGGGCAGGTCGACGCCGGGGGTAAGGCGCTGCAGCTGAAACTCCAGCGACCCGGGGTACGGCGGCTCCAGCGAAATGCTGCCGCGGGCCGACCCCCGGGCCTGCCCGCGCTGCAGCCGGACGGCCTGCAGTTGGAGGCTGCGGCCCCGCCAGAGAACTGTGGCCTGCAGCTGCGCACCCTGCACCAGCTGCCAGCCGGGCCCTCCGTCCACCAGGACGCCCTGAACCTGCACGGGGGGAAGGGCGTCCGCCCACTGCCCGTCCACGCGCAGCCGGGCACGGGCCAGCGGCCACGGCAGAGCCCCGGCCGGCTTCTCGCTGCTGGCCGGGCCTGGCTCCACGGCCAGCTCCCCCTGCACCTCCAGGGCTGTCCCGCCCTCCCGGGCAGGGGTGCTCACGTGCAGCCAGCCTCGCCCGACGAGGCCCTGGCCGCGAACCTCCAGGCTGTCCGCCCGCACCTGGCCGGGCTGCAGGCGGCCGCTGACCCGGGCTTCGCCCAGCCCCTCCACCCACACCAGGGCCTCAATCCCGATGGCGCCGTCCGTAAGGCGGCGCACCGTTCCCCGGCTGCGCCAGGCCCGGCCGGGGCCGGCGGCTCGGGACTCCCGAAGCCACACCCCGTCCAGGCTCCAGCCCACCTCCTGCCCCCCCGAAAGCCACTCGCCCAGGGAGCGGGCACCTTCCGCCACAAGCCAGGCCAGCTGCCCTTTGAGCCGGGCGGCCAGCTCGTCGGCTGCCAGGCCCGCAACAGACGAAGCGCCGGCACCGTCATCCCGGGAGGGGTCGCGCGGGCCGTCGGCCCCGGCTGCGGGCGTGGGGCCCGAGGGTTCCCACACCACCACGCCGCTGGCCTGGAGGTGGCGGATGGGCGACGGACCTCCGGCCCTTCGGCCGGCGGCCGCCTGTGCCAGGGCCGGCAGGTTCACCTGCACCCGCACCGAAGGAGCCTGCGCGCTCCAGCCGGAGGAGGGGTTGTCCCACCGAACCCCGCGCAGCACCAGGGAGGCGGGCGGGCGCACCTCCACGTCCCGCACGCTCCACCCCCCGCCCAGGCGGGTGGCGGCCTCTTCCACGGCCAGCCGGGCCTGGCGGGCCAGCTGCCGGTGCAGGGCAGGCCAGCCCAGCGCTGCCGCCGCGGCCAGGCCCAGGAGAACGGCGGCCAGGGCTGCCCAGAACATACGGTGTACAGCGCGCCGGGTGCGGCCAACCGGCGCTGCCGGCCCACCCGGAGCTCCTGCCGATGACGGCTGCATGTCAGGCGTTCACCGTCCCGAGGACTTCGCCGCCCCCCGCTGTCTTCCCGCACGCCACGCCATGGGAATCGGTGGGCTGCGCCCCGGCCGGGCAACGGGCAGCGCGCAACGGGCACCAGGGGGCCGGTCGGCGCAGCGGGCCGGCGCTCAGGAGCCCGAAGGCTGCCCGGCGGGCGGCCGAGAAGGCGGCTCCTCGATGGTGAGCTCCACGTCGGCGCTGCCCTCGATGACCCACGGGGTCGTCAGCCTGGCCTTCACGGAGCCACCGGGCCGTGCAGGGGGTTCCCGGCTCTCGCTCTTGGTGGAACTGCCGGAGGAGGCCCGGCTGCCGGCGGGGCGGCCTGGCGGCTCAGCGCTGCCCGGCCCGCCTTCCTGGGAGCGGCTGTGCTCGGCCACGCCGGGGAAGAACTCGGCCACCAGCTCGTTGTTCTTCTCCCGGCGGTCCAGAAGTTCCAGCAATTTGTCCAGGCTGGAGGGAGGTTCCTCCGCCTCCTCCACCGCGCCGGGCTTCTCCTGCTGCTCCTGCTCCCCAGAGGCCTTGGGGGGCTCGCCGCTGAGCAGGCTCTCCAGGTCCGGCCCGGGCGTGACGAACTGCGCGCTGCCGCCCCGCACCGTCACCACCACCGGCCCGGGCGCCACGTTGGCCGGAACCTGCAGGGTGACCACCCGGGTCTGGGGCGTGCCTCGGTAGGGCTGCAGCTCCACCTCGATGGAGACCGTACCGCCCGGGACGACCCGGCCCTCCAGGGCCCTGGCCCGCACGATGGAGGCGGTGCGCCGGGCCGCCTCCACCTGCACCGACAGCTCCACCTGGGACAGCTCGATGTCCCGGAAGCGGTTGTACACCAGCGTGGTCAGCGTGTCCAGGAAATCCCCCAGAAGCCTTGCGGAGATGTCCAGGCGGCTGTAGTAGAGGTTGTCCCGGCTGTAGGTGCCCCCGCCGGGCAGCTGCTGGCCCCGGATGCGGTAGATGACCCGGGCAGTTCCCTGGCCGATGCGGTCCAGGCCCCGGTCCAGCCCCTCCAGGGCCGCCAGCGCGATGAGGGGAACGGTGAGCACCTCATCCCGCACCACTTCCGCCTGCACGGTGCGGCGCCGATCCGAGGTGAGGTCGTGCACCTCCACCCGCACCGACACCGGCTTGGGCTGCACCCCGATGCGCCCGGCCACCCCGGCCCGGCGGTCCTCGGCCAGCACCCCCACCGTCTGCAGGGGAACCCCCACCTTGAAGGGCACCGTCAACCGCCCCACCGTGCGGAAGATGTAGGCAGGGGCCGCAAAGAAGTCCACCGAGCCCCTCTGCAGGAAGGGGTGGCCCAGCGCCACGAACCGGTCGCCTTCCACGTAGGTGACGGTGCCCAGGGCGGACAGGTCGATGTCCCCCCGAACCAGGCCGATGGCCAGGGCGGAGCCGGGCTGCAGGGCAGCGCCCCCCGCCGGGGCCCCGGTCTCCTGCCCTGCGCCCCCTTCGGCGGCCGCCACGCCGCCCGCCGTGCCCGCCGGCACCCAGGGACCTTCCAGCCCGCCCAGCCACCGCCGGGCCAGGGCCAACGCCCGTGGCCCGAGCCCCCCGGCCATGATGGGCGTGGCCAGCGGCACCATCACCGCCGTGCCGGCAGGTGCCCTCTGCTTCAGCTCCGCCGCCTCGCCGGCGTCCCGGGCCAGGGCCAGCCACCGGTACGGCGTTCGGGCAGGCGACCCGCGCAAGGCGCGCAGCTCGCCCCGAGCCCCTGATGCCGCCCCCTGCCCGGCGCTGCGAGACAGCTCGCGCTCCGCCCCGGCCGCCAGGGCAGCCGGCGCGGATTGCCGGACGCGCTCGGCGGACGCCTGCCCCCCCGCGGCGGCTGGCCGCTGGTCCAGCAGGCGCAGCACCCGAACCATGTCCTGGATGGGGGTGACTAACCCCACGCTGTGGTCGGTGAACTCAAACCCGAAGCCCAGGGCGCCCAGGAGCTTGCCGTCCACGTAGACGGGGCTCCCGCTCATGCCCGCGGCGATGCCCCCGATCCCGGCCAGGGCCGGGCCGCTCACCCGCACCAGCACCAGATCGCCGGCCGGGCCCGCCGCACGCACCAGCCCCAGCACTTCCACGTCGAACCGGTCGATGCGGGTTCCCTCGAGAACGGTCAGGCCAAAGCCGCGCAGCCCGGGCCGAACCTGCTCCACGGGAAAAAAGGGGCCGCTTTCCGCGGTCGCACCGGCCGGCGCCGCCACCGCCGGCTGCGCCAGCAGCCAGCCTGCGGCGCAGGCCCACACCAGCGCCCGCCCGAGCCAGCCCCGCCACCGACGGGCGTTCACCAGGGTCGCCCCTTCCTGGCAGGTGATGCGGGTTATTCCGCGCCGGGCGTCCCGTTCCTCTCGGGCGAGTTGACCGGATCCTGCGCCGTAAGCGGCGGAGGCCCGTCGGCCCGGCGGGGCCGGGGACGGGCGGCGCCCGCGCCGGACAGCTGATCTTCCAGGACGGCCGACAGGTAGGAAGGCCCCTGCTGCACCAGCAGCTCCGCCACCGCCTGGGCCATCCAGTCCCCGTACACGGACCCCGCGAAGTTGCGGCCGAAAAGCCCCCCGGAGGCCTCGCCCTCCAGGGCCTGCCGCAGCATCCAGGCCCAAAGCTGGGCCTCCAGCTGCTGCGCCGCCCAATGCAGGCCCTGCCGCCCGGCAGGAACCCGCCCCGGGTCCAGCTCCCCCACCGCCTCCGGGCCGGCGTCGCCGCCAGGCCCGCCGGGCCCCCGGCGCAGGGACACGGCCTGGCGCAGCTCCCGTACAAAGGAGCCGGCCCTGCCCGCCGCGGCGGCCTGCGCAGCGGACGTAGCAGGCGCAGGCCTTGCGCCGTGACCGATGGGGATGAAAGGGGCCGGGGCGCCTGCCGGCCCTGCCGGGGCCATTGCCCCGGAACCCATCACAGCACCTCCAGCTGGCCGTACAGGGCCCCCGCCGCCTGGATGGCCTGCAGGATGGCCACGA
>DATCLL010000125.1:0-1563 GCA_036563935.1 Limnochordales bacterium
CTGGCCGGCGCCGGCTCCTGGCCGGCGACCCTGCGGGCCGCCGAGGCGCTGACAGGGGCGGGGGCGACGTTCCCGTATCCGCTGTACTCCCGTTACTTCGCCGAGTACTACCGGGTGTCGGGGGTGCAGGTGAACTACCAGTCCATCGGTTCCGGCGGCGGCCAGCGCCAGCTGCGGGAGCGGACCGTCAACTTCGGCGCTTCGGACGCACCCCTCACCGACGAGCAGATGGCCCAGTATCCCGGCCTTGTGGTGCACATTCCCACCGCCCTGGGGGCCGTGGTGCCCGCCTACAACCTGCCCGGGGTGAGCCAGCCGCTGCGCTTTACGGGCGAGCTGTTGGCGGACATCTTCCTGGGCCGGGTGAACCGGTGGAACGACCCCGCCCTGCAGCGCCTGAACCCTGACGTGCGCCTGCCGGCGCTGCCCATTACCGTGGTGCACCGTTCCGACGGGTCCGGCACCACCTTCGTGTGGACGGAGTACCTGTCGAAGGTCTCTGCCGAGTGGGCCCGGCGGGTGGGGGCGAGCACCAGCGTGGACTGGCCGGTCGGGCTGGGAGCCAGGGGGAACGAGGGCGTGGCGGGCGTTGTCCGCCAGACCCCGGGCACGCTGGGGTACGTGGAGCTCATCTACGCCCGGCAGAACCAAATGGCGTACGGGGCCGTCCGCAACGCCAGCGGCCGGTTCGTGCTGGCCGACCTGCGTTCCACGTCGCTGGCGGGCCAGGTGGACATCCCGCCGGACACCCGGGTGTCGCTGACCAACACCGCCCACCCCGAGGGCTACCCGGTAGCCAGCTTCACGTGGCTGCTGGTCTACCGGGACCTGGAGCTGTCCACCCGCAGCCCCGAGCAGGCGAAGGCTCTGGTGGACCTCCTCTGGTGGGTGGTGCACGACGGGCAGCAGTTCAACGAGGGGCTGGATTACGCCCGGCTGCCCCAGGCGGCCGTGGAGCGGGCGGAGACCCTCATCCGGAGCCTGCGGTACCGGGGTCAGCCCATCCGGTAGCGGCCGGAACCCAAGCGCCAGCACGGTTGGGGCCGCCCTGCCAGCAACGCCGGCGCTGCTGGCAGGGCGGCAAGCCGCGCGGGGCGGCACTCGTCCCGAGTGTTCCAGGAGCCTCATGACCTGCGTACGGAGGCCTACGTAACGGGACGGGTCGGTTGAGGGGAGGGTGGCGTCGCGTGGGTGGCAGCGGTAGCGGCCGCTGCGGCAGCAGCCATGGCAGCGGCAGTGGTTGCGGCACCGGCAACGGAGGCGGCACCGGGGCCAGCGGCCCCAGGCCGCCCAAGCGCAGGGTTCTTTTCCTGTGCACGGGCAACTCGGCGCGCTCCCAGATAGCAGAAGCGCTGGTGCGGGCCCGCTGGGGACGCCGGTGGGAGGCGTTCTCGGCGGGCACCCACCCGGCGGGCTTCGTCCACCCCGAGGCGGTGGCCGTCCTGGCGGAGTGGGGGATTTCGGCCGAGGGAGCCCGCAGCAAGTCGGTTCAGGAGTTCGCCGGGCAGGCCTTCGACCTGGTGGTCACCGTGTGTGACCAGGCCCAGGAGGCCTGCCCCGTAT
>DATCLL010000126.1:0-2275 GCA_036563935.1 Limnochordales bacterium
GGCCGTTCACAGCCCGCCCACGATGAGGGTCGCCTTCCAGACCGCCCCGGCCACCACCTCGGAGCGGTCGGGCAGCGTGTCCCCGATGCCGTGGGCCCAGCGGGGGTTCCAGAAGTCGGTGGTGACCAGGTAGCCCAGGGAGAACAGGAGCCCCGCGGTGGGCGTCAGGGCCACCTGCAGCCCCACCTCCGGCTGCAGGCTCAGCGTCAGCCGGGACCAGCGGGCGCCCTGGAGGCACTTGTCCACGATGGAGGAGCAGCTGCTAGCCGTGCGCACCCCCCACTCCAGCTCCACCGCCGCCAGCCCCACCAGGCCGCCCAGCAGAACCCGAAGCCGCGGCTGCTCCCGCACCAGGTAGTACAGCCCCACCTGGGTGTCGTTCACCCGCAGGCGCACGAAGCTGTCGCTCTGGCGGCGCTCCACGTTGAGCTCGCTTCCAGCACTGGCAAAGGCCAGCCGGGCGTTGAGGGGAACGAAGACGCCGAAGCCGGCGGCGAACCCCGACGAGGGAAGCAGCGGGAGGTCAGGCCCGGACTGGCTGGTGTTGTAGGCGCGAATGGCATCGTTGAACCGCTCCACCCGCACCAGGTGATAGGCGGCAAAGCCTGCAAAGCCCACCGGGCCCCGCAGAAACCCGCCGGCAGACCCCGGCGCCTGCCCCGCCACAACGCCCGCCCGGGCGCCCGGGCCTGCGCCCGCCAGCCCCATCACCACCAGCAGGCATGCCGCCGCCCGCACCGCCGCCTGCAGCCGCTGCCGCCGCACGTCGTGCCGTCCCTCTCCCGCCGCCGGCCCCGTGCCAACCCCCACGCCCGGATGGCCGAACCGGCCTGCGTGGCCGGCCCCAGGGTTCTGCGGGGCAGGCGGCCCGAGTAGGTTTCCAGGGCCATGAGCGAGACCAGCAGCCTACTTCAGTTCCTGGTGAAGAACTCCTGGGTGGCGGAGAACCTGCACAGCCTGGGCCCCGGCCGCATCTACCACCTGGCCTACCGCACCGCCGACATGGAGCCTGCGGTGGTGTCCGACCTGCAGCGGGGAGTGCTGGGCCGGAGCAGCCCGGCTCAGGTGGCCTGGCTGGAGCCGGGCGGCCGGCCGGTGCCGGTGGCCGACGTGGAGCTTCTGGAGGTGCACGACTTCGGCGCGTACTTCCGCTTCGACTTCCGCATCCGCACCCTGTACCCGTACGGCCAGGCGGTGCAGCCGCCCCAGTTCCTGTGCCGCTACGTCCCTGCCGGGCCCGAAGCCGCACCCGGCACCGCAGCCGGCGCCGGCCCGGGCCCGGGCGGCGGGTCCTGACGCACCCGGTAGCGTAAGAACAGCTCGTCCTCGTGGAGAAAGGCGCTCAGCAGCTCCAACCGGGCGGGCGGCACCAGAAACGAGTCGCCCGCCACCGCCGTCAGCTCGCCCCGACCCCCGGCCACCCGGGGCGTCACCGTCAGGAACAGCTCGTCCACGCACCCGCCCCGGAACAGGTGGAAGTTGAGGGTGGGCCCTCCCTCGCACAAAAGCCAGCGCACCCCGTGGCGCTCCCGCAGCACCCGCAGCATCCAGTCCACCGGAACCGCCCCGCCCGCCTCCCCGGCTCCCCGGCCGCCGGGCGGCTGCGGCGGCCCTTCCCCGTGCCCGGGGGCCGGCGCGCGGTGCACCTCGGCCACCTCCCGCAGCTGCCGCTCATCCTCCGGGGAGCAGCCCGGGCCCACGAACACCACGGGGAGGCGGGGAGCCTGGCGGAAGAAGGGCCAGCCGGCCTGCAGGTGCCCCGTTGCGCTGACGGTGCAGGCCAGCGGCTGGCCGGCAAGCCCCCGCCGCCGGCGCAGCTCCTCCACGGCCTGGGGAACCCCCGGGTAGCGGGGGTTGTGGCGCACCGTTGCGGCCCCCCGCAGCACGGCGTCGGCGTGCAGGCGCAGGCGCACCATCACGGCACGGTCCACCGCGCTGCCGATGGGGCCCCGGTGGCCTGCCTGCAGCAGGGTGGCCTTGCCGTCCACGGTGGCCACCATGTTGATGAAGACGTAGGGGCGGTCAGGGGGAGGGGACGGAAGCAGGAGATGGTCGTAAACAGCCTCTGGATCCGCGCTCTCAGGAGGCGAAGCGCCGTGCGGCCACGGCAGCCCGCCGGTCTTGTCCAACGCCCGGTCGCGGTCCCACAGCAAGCGCACGGCACCAGCGAGCAGGGCCGGGGCGTGCCCGCTCCCTCAGGCAGCCCCCGGCTCCTCGCTCCGGCGCACCTCGCCGGCCAGCACCCGCCGCAGCGGAAGCCCGTGCGCCCTGGAAG
>DATCLL010000127.1:0-2186 GCA_036563935.1 Limnochordales bacterium
ACGCGCCCTTCCAGGGAGGCCTGGTGCACGTACTGGGTGCGGTAGCAGTCCTCCACCACCAGGTCCGCCCGGGCAAAGGCGGAGGCCACGTCCCCCCGAGTCAAGGTCACGTGGTTGGCCACCCTGGCCGAACGGCGCAGCACGGGCGCGGCCCAGTACTGCTCCCACTCCGGGTGCAGCACCGGGGACTCCTCCCGCAGCGCCTGCTCCGGGTCGGTGATGACCGGCAGCTCCTCGTACTCCACCACGATGCGCCGTGCCGCCTCCTCGGCCGCCTCCGGGGTGTCCGCCGCCACCGCCGCGACCGGCTCGCCGGCATACCGCACCCGCTCGTGGGCCAATATGGGCTCGTCCCGCACGAACCGCCCGGCCCGCATCCCCGCCACGTCGGCACCGGTAAGCACCGCCCGGACGCCCGGCACCTCCAGCGCCGCCGACACGTCCACCCGCCGGATGAGGGCATGGGGAACTTCGGCTCGCCGGATCTTGCCCCACAGCATGCCGGGCAGGCGCAGGTCCGCCCCGTAGCCGAAGCTTCCCGTCGCCTTGGCCACCCCGTCCAGGCGAACCGCCGACCTGCCCACGGCCGCCAGCGGCGGCTGTTGGCGGTCTTCCGTCATCGGGAACCCTTCCCCCCGTCCGCGGCATGCGCCTGGTCCCCGTCGCCCGCTTGCCGGGCGGCGGCCAGCACCGCCTCCACGATCTGGCCGTAGCCGGTGCAGCGGCACAGGTTGCCCGCCAGAGCAGCCCGTACGTCCTCGGGGCTGGGGTTCGGGTTTTCCTGCAACAATGCGAAGGCGCTCATGAGGAACCCCGGCGTGCAGTAGCCGCACTGGATGGCGCCCTGCTCGATGAACGCCTGCTGCAGCGGGTGAAGCCCGCCCGGGCCGGCCAGACCTTCCACGGTGGTGACGCTGCACCCGTCCGCCTGCAGGGCCAGCAGGATGCAGCTGTTGACGGCGAGCCCGTCCAGCAGCACCGTGCAGGCCCCGCACTCGCCCTCGTCGCACGACTCCTTGGTGCCCAGAAGCCCGAGCTGGTCCCGCAGCACCTCCAGCAGGTAGCGGTGAGGCTCCACCTCCAGCCGGTACTCCTGACCGTTCACCCGAAGCCGCAGCGGCACCCGCTCCATGGCCTGCCCCCAACCCCTCCCGTTATCGGTCCCGTCCCGCCTCGTCCGGCAGGCCAGCCTGCTGGCGGGCTCGTTGGGCTGCCAGGGCCGCGGCCCGCTCCACCAGAACGGCCACGGCCCGCCGCCGGTAGCCGGCGGTGGCCCGCAGGTCGTCGATGGGGCTGCACTCGGCCGCAGCCGCCTGTCCCGCCTCCCGGAGCACCTCCGGGACCAGCGGCCGCCCCCGCAGCACCTCCTCTGCCTGGCGGGCCCGCAGGGTGGTCTCGGCCACAGATCCCAGGCCGATGCGGGCCTGCCGGCAGGTGACCCCGTCGTCCTCCAACGTCACGCTCACGGCCACGCAGACGATGCTGATCTCCATGGCCCTGCGCCGGCCCAGCTTCACGAACGCCGAGCCGGAACGCTCCTGGGGCCGAGGGATGCGCACCTCCAGCAAAAGCTCTCCCGGCTGCACCGCCGTGCGCCGGTACCCCAGGAAAAACTCCTCCAGGGGCAGCTGCCGGCTGCCCTGGGGCCCCACGATGGTCACCCGGGCCCCCAGCGCCACCAGAGCCGGAGGCGTGTCCGCGGCCGGTGAGGCGTTGCACAGGTTGCCGCCCACCGTGCCCACGTTGCGCACCTGCACGCCGCCCACCGTGGAGCAGGCTTCCGGCAACGCCCGAAGCGGCCCGGCAAACAGCGGCGACTTCTCCACCGCCCGGTGGGTAACGGCCGCCCCCACCACCAGCTCAGGGCCGTCCCACTCCAGCCGCCGCAGCTCGGGCACCCGGGCCACGAAGACCAGGTGGGACGGGGCCACCTTGCGCCGCCGCAGCAGCACCCCCAGGTCCGTGCCCCCCGCCAGGGGCAGGGCGCCGGGCCCGCGGGCTGCCAGCGCCGCCAGGGCCTCCGCCAGGGATGTGGCCGCCGTAAAGCCAAAGCGACAAGCCATCTCCGTCTCCCCTCACTGCCGCACCAGCCGCAGGGGGTAGAACTTGCTGCGGATGAGAAAGCAGGTCTGGTACAGCGGCTTGTGGTCGTTGGCGTAGGCGATCCCGCGCAGGCGGACCAGGGG
>DATCLL010000128.1:0-12977 GCA_036563935.1 Limnochordales bacterium
ATCCTGCAGGTTCACGCGGAAGCTGCGGGCGGAGGCGCTCTCCACGTGCCGGGTCAGCACAGCCCCCGCCGGATCGGCCCGGCGCTGAAGGCCGCCCGCGGCCGCCAGAAGCTCCAGCACCCGCATCCCCGACCGCACCCGGAACTGCCCGGGCGAGTTGACGGCACCCAGCACCACGGCCGGACGGGCCGGCGGGACGTACACCACATCCCCGGCTGCCAGGGAGGGGGGCGGGCTGGCGCCCTGGAGGATGGCCTCTAGGTCCAGGCGCATGGTGGTGAGGCTTCCATCGGGCCGGGTCCTGGTCAGTACGGCTCCTTTGGGGTCGGCCTCGTCCAGAAGGCCGCCCGCTCGGCCGACCAGGTCACTGACCCGTGCGTCGTAGCGCATGGGATAGGTGCCTGGGTTGCGCACCGCTCCCAGGATGCTGGCCTGGATGCTGCGCATCTGCTGCAGGCTGACCGTCACCCGGGGCTCGCGCACGTACTGGCGCAGCCCCTCACCCAATACCGCGGCCAGCTCGCCCGGCGTCAGGCCCTCCGCCAGCACCTCCCCCACCAGGGGGAAGGCGACATAGCCGTCCGGCCGCACCTCCACCACGGAAGTGAGGTCAGGGTAGCCCCACACTCCGATGGCCAGCACGTCGCCCGGCCCCAGCCGGTAGGGCCCCGGACGCAGCGACCCTGCAGGACTACCCGACGGCGCTCCCGAACCCGCAGGGGAAGCCTGCTGGCCCGACGAGGAGGGCGCTGTGGCCGTTCCGGCCCCGGCACCCGGTGAAAGCGCTGTAGCGGTGAATACTGTGACCAGTGCGAGCACAGCGACTCGCGCCAGGCGCATGCCCCAACCCCCGTCCGCATCCTGCCGGCCGCGCAGGCGTCACCTGCCAACATCTGCCACAACATTTCGGGGAAAGTTGGCAGAGTTTCACTTCTTCCGCAGGCAGGTTGGCCAGTCCTTCCACCGGCAACCATGCCGCGGGCCGGGGCAAACGGGAGGGGGCAGGCGCACGCCAGCGCCTGCTCAAGCCGGCGGGTCAGGGAAGGAAGGCTTCCGGCACCGGCTGCTGTGTAAAGCCGGGCATGGGGCCCAGGTCGGCCAGCACCACGTCTCCGTCCCGCAGGGTACGGGCTTCCCCTTCTACGAGAAGCCCTGCGGGAACCGGCCCGGAGCCTGCCCCGCCGCTGGCCCCGGGCCCCGGAGCGCCCGGCCCGCCCGGCGGGGGCAACCGCAACCGGATGCCCAGCCACGTGCCATCCACGGCCCACATCTGCCCGGAGGCGGACAGCCGCCCCGGCCGGCCCAGGGGGCCGGGCGGCTCCGCCTCGTCTACCCGAACGAAGCCCACCATCCCGCGGGGGATCACCAGTGCGTCCCCCATCCGGAAATCTTCCAGCGCCATGACAGGCACCAAGGTGCCCGGACGGGTGAGCTGGTTGCGGTCATTGCTCAAGACGCCCAGGAGCCGCACCCGGATGGAGCCCGCCCCGGGCTGCACGGTGACGGTACGGGTGCGCAGCTGAACCGGCTGTCCTCCACCCCAGATGTCCTGCGCCAGCCTGTCCAGCCGGTCTGCCAGGGGCCCCGCCTGCTGGCGGCCGTACAGGACCGTCTCCACCCAGGCCACCCGCTCCGCCAGCGGCCGCAGGGGCATCACCGTGGGAGACGGAACCTTCAGCTCCCCGCCGGTGCTCACCAGCGCGAACTCGTAGAGGGACTGGTTCAAGCCCCACTCCACCGCCATGGAGCGGCTGAGAAGGGAGACGTTGGGGTTTCCCGGCCGGGCGGCCTGGCTGAGGGCCACCACCTTGTTCAGCAAGCCCTCACCGATGCGGGCCTGCCCCTGCGGCCCGAAGACCATCTGGGTGGCCTGCTCGATCTGCGCCCGCAGGCCCTGGTCCTGGGGAGGGGGATTGCCGGTCACCATCACGAACACCTGGGCGACGGCGCTGTTGAGCGGCATGCCCAGCGGGTTGCCCCCCTGCTGCGCGCCCGCCGGCCCTGCCACCGCGCCCACCACGACGGCCAACGCCGAACCCAGCGCCAGTATGCCGACCCCGGCCAGTCCCCTTGCCCGTGCCGCCGCCCGAACACCGGCCGTGGCCACGCTACCGTGAGTCTTGCTGCCATTCCAGCCCATCGCCCTGCCCCCTGGCCTGTTGGTCTGTGGATCAGAAGCGCACGCTGAACGCTGCCGAAGCGTTGGCCTGAAGTCCGCTGCCCGAGGAAGCCCCGAAGTCGATCAGCCGATAGCCAAAGGTCAGGGCAGTACCCGGGTTCAGCTGGTAGGCCACCGATGCCTCCGCCTCCATGCCGCGGCTTCCCGCTGCCGTCGCGTCCCGGGCGTCCTGGCGGTGCCACGCCAGCCCCATGGCCAGCCGGGTGCGGTCGGACTCCCAGCCCAGGCGCACCGCCGTGCGGGAGCGGTCGGAACCGCGGCTCGACGCCAGCTCCTGCACCGAGACCCGCTCAAAGTCGGCCTGCACGAAGGAGCCGGGCTCCAGGTCGACGGTGACGCCCCAGGCAGTGCTCACCTCCTGCCCCCCGCCGTCCCACGGAGCCAGCCGGCTGGTTCCGGCCCGCAGCTCCACCTCGCCCAACCGCACGGCCGTGTCCAGCCCGACCCGGGCGCCGGCCCGCCACTCGCCCACCACAGGCCGAAACTCGGCCTGCACGCTGCCCACCTGGGCCCCTACCCGCACGTCCCCGAGCCGCAGCGACGCCCCTAGCCGCATGGCCGCCCCTGCCGGCGGAAGGGCCCAGCCGTTTTGAACGTACTCCCCCGTGAGGGTAAGCCACGGACTCGGCCGAAGCCGCGTCGTCAACGACGTCACCAGGGTCCCGCCGGCCTGCCCGAGGCTCTCCCTGCCGGCAGGGCCTGCCCGTATCAGGCGTGCCCCCACCACCACGTCGGGTCGCACCACCACGCTGGACTCCACGGCCACGATGTCCCGGGCAGCACCCTTCTGCCCGTCGTCGGAAAGCGGGCTACCCTGGGCCACCACCACGCCCGCCCGGCCGGCCCGCCCCACCAGGTGGGCCTCGATACCCTGCAGGCTCAGCCGTTCCCCTTCCTCGTAGGCCAGACTGCCGGCCCCCGGCAGGCCCACCTCGCCCGCCCGGGCCAACACCCACTGCTCGTCAGAGGCCTTCACCAGGGCCTCCACCCCGGGCTCCGCCCGCAGATCCGGCAGGCTCACGGCCCCCTTCACCTGGAACCGCCCCGGTTGCCCCACCGACAGGCCCAGCCGCGGGTACATGCCCGCAGCCCCCAAACCACCCGCCGAGCCGGCCCCCGAGCCCGTGGGCGACAGGCCCGACGCAACCCCTTGCCCGGGGCCGCCCGCCTGCAGGCTGGCGCCCAGCTCCCATGCCACGGTGGCGCCGGCAGGCGGCGGCGCCGCCAGGGCGGCTGCGTCCTGGCCCGCCGGGCGGAAACCCAGCACCTCCAGCTCCCCGTCCAGCTCCCGCAACAGCCGGCGCAGGGTGCCTTCCAGCGCCGCAGCCCGGCGGCTGCCGGCCACCCCGCTGCTGCTCAGCAGGCGATCGACCCGCAGCAGCCTCCAGGCGGGCGGTGCCCCACCCGGCGCTGCCTCATCCACGGCATGGGCCCGGCGGAACATATCCACCAAAAGCAACGCTGCCTCGTAGCGGGTGATGCTGTGGCGGCCGCTGAGAAGCCCGGGCGGCTGCTCCACCACCAGCCCCGCCTCGGCCAGCTCCTGCAGCGCCCGGTACTCCCACTGCCCGGGCGCCAGTTCCGAAAACGCCCCCCCGGAAGCAGGCGAAGGCCGGTACGAAGCCTCCGCCCGCTCGCCGGCACGGGCCGCCGGCCAGCAGCCGCCCTGCAGCGCCGCGGCCACCGCGGCCGCCAGCGCTGCTCCCACCAGGGCCCGCCTTGCCGCCTCCGTCCACGCCTTCAAGCCCGCATTCACCCCTGGGGCACGCGCTGCGCCCCGCGCCGTCGCCTGCCATGCCCTGACTGAAGAACCGCCACGGCCAGAAGTTCGGTGGTCCGGGCGGCCGCTCCTACCTCACGTGCCGGTTTCAGGAAGACCCAAATACCTCCAGGCCAGAACCACCGCCACGCAGTCATCCCACGGCCTGGGAGGAACCCGAAGCCCCGTAGGCACCCAGCGCCACAGGCCCCGGGGTGGGTTCTGCCTCCAGTACAGCCGCCGGCCCGCCCAGGTGGAACCCCGCTCCGCCACCCACCGGACGCCTCCCAACCGCTGCACCCAACTTTCTGCCTCCAGCTGGCGGGCCAGGCGGCGACCCCAGGGGCTTTCGCCCACTACCAGTTCCTGCACCCCGAAGCGCCGGGCCAGCTCCTCGGCTCTGGCCATCAGCTCCTGCTCGCCGTGCACCACGCCCTGGAAGTGCACCCGGCCGGTCCCGTCCACCACCGCCAGCCCGCTCTTCTCCCGGCCGGGGTCCACCGCCAGCACCCGCCGCTCCCCCGGCAAACCCTGTCCGCCGTGCCGCCCCGAAAAGTCCCCGCTCATGCAAACAACGGGCCGCGCGGCAGCACGCCGCACGGCCTGGCCTCCACCGCCGTCCGCCTCACACGTCCCGGCCTGCGTCCGCGTCCCGGCCGGGACCTTGCCGCTGCTCTGCGCTACCGCACCAGCACCCCGGCCAGCAGGGCGATGACGATGCCCCACCACATGAGGTTCTGGCGGCCGCGGATGTCCTGCACCTCCTGGCGGGTTCGGGAAAGCTGCTGGCTGAGCTCGTTCACCCGGCCCTCCAGGGAGCCCGCCCGGTTCTCCAGCCCGGCCAGCCGCCCGTCGGCCCCCGGAAGCTGCTTTTCCAGCTGGGCCACCCGCTCCTCAAAGCCCGCCAGCTTGCCTTCCACGCCGCCCAGGCGCTGCTCGGCGGACTGCACCCGCTGGCCCAGCGCCGGAACCTCCTGCTCCAGCTGGCCCAGCCGACCCTCCGCCTGCTCCAGTCGGCTGCCCAGCTGGCCTACCCGGCCGTCCAGGGCCGCGACCTGGTCAGCCAGAGCGGAAGCGCTCTGCTCCACCCGGCTCAACCGGCCCTCGCCCGCCGAGGCCTGCTGCTCCAGCTGGCCCAGCCGGGCCTCCGCCTGCTCCACCCGGCCGGACAGGCCCGTCACCTGCCGGCCCACCTCGCCCAGGCCCTGCTCCAGGGCCCCCACCCGGCCGTCCAGGGCGCTCACCTGCTCGCGGGCAGCCGCACCCTGGGACTCCACCGCCGCCACCCGTTGCTCCAGGCGGCGCACCACCGACGCCAGCTGCTCGATGGAGGCGGCCAGCTCCCCCACCCGCCGGTCCAGCAGCTGCTGCAGGGCGTTGAGGTCGCCCCGCACGGCAGCCAGGTCGGCGGGCAGGCCCTGCAGGCCCAGGATGGGGCCCAGCTGGGCCTTGATGGCGGCATCCACCGCGTCCTGGAACGAGCGGGTCTGGGCCATCTGGCGGGCCAGCCCTTCCAGGCGCTCCGGCGCCAGCTCCTCCTTGACGCGGTCGGCCACCACGGCCGCGATGGCGGCCCGCACCTCGTCCGTCATCTGGAACGGGCGCTCGATGGGCTGCTCCACCACCACCCGCTCCGTCACCTCGGGCTGGCGCTCCACCACCACCCGCTCCACGATGCGCTGGGCCGCCACCTTCTCGTCCACCATGCGCTCCAGCTCCCGGGCCAGCTGCTCCCGGGCCGCCAGAACGCTCTGCTGGATGTCGGCGGCAGCCCTGGCCAGCACCCGCTGGGTGACGTCACCGGCCACGCGGCCGGAGAGCCCCTCCACCTCGGCGGCCACCCGCTGGCGCACCACGTTGTCCAGCCGGTCCACCATCCGGAAGAAGATCATGGCCGCCTCGTAGCGGGTCAGCATCCTGGCCCCGCCGAAGGTCCCGTCGGGGTAGCCCTGCACCAGTCCCGCCGCGGCCAGGTCGGCAATGGCCTGCCGGGCCCAGTGCCCCTCGGGCACGTCCGGGAAGCTGGCCGGCTGCGCCCGCACCACTGTAGAAGCTCCCACCGCCACCGCCATCCAGAGCCACACGGCCGCCAGGGCTTTGCGCCTCATGACCGCCAGACCTCCCTGCCAGTGTGGTCTGCCACCGCACCCCCGCTCGTCCACGAACCGGTACCAATCTCCTCAAGCGGCTCGCCCCGCGGCCGGGATGGGGGTTGCCGCCGCCACCAGGGTACGGCAGGTCCAGCATTTTCTGTGTCGTCTCCCCATGTCCTGCTGGGCCGCCCTCAGCTTCCCTCCACCCGCTGAACCTGCAGGCGGATCTGTAGGGGGCCGTCGGTGTTGTAGGTGTCCGCAGCAGCCACCGCCACCACCTTCACCGGCCCCCCGGCCTGCCGCACCTCCCGTACGGCCCGGGCGAACTCGTCGGCGCTCACCAGCTTGCCCACGGTGCCGTCCGGGCCGCTGACCATGCCGCCGTAGCGGATGGCCATCTCGTTGGCGGTGCGCAAAAGCTCCAGCACCTGATCTTCCGCCGCCACGCGCCGGGCGTCCACCACCTGCTCGGCCACCACCTGGCCCCGGCGGTAGGCCAGCCCCCGGGGCACCAGCTCCAGCTTCACGGGAACCGTCTCGCCCACCAGGGTGTTGCGCTCCGCCCGCACCCGCACCACCCACGGCCCCCGGCCGGAGGCCAGCAGCTCCACCGCGTCGTCGAACTCCTCGGGCCGGATGCGCAGCACCCCTTCCGAGTACGCCTCCCCGCCGCCCGGGCGAGCGCGGGCATAGGCGGCCGCATCGGCCCGCCGCAGGAAGGCCAGCAGCTCCTGCTGGGCCCGGTCCCGGCTTTCCCGGGCGTCGATGACGGCGGCCAGCACGATCTCATCCTTCTGGTAGGCCACGCTGCCGTACTGCAGCCGCTGGGCGGTGTTCCACAGCACGATGATGGCTTCGCTCAGCTGGCGCTGGGTGTTCTCCAGGGAGGCCACCTGGCGGCGCAGTTCCTCCACCCGCCCCGCCAGGGTCTCGCTCAGCTGCTGCAGCTGGGCCGCCCGGGCCGACTGGTAGGCCAGCTCGCTGCGGGCCTGTTCCAGGCGCTTTTCGGCCTGGCGCAGCTGGCCGCGGGCCTGCTGCAGTTCCCGCTGCACCGACGCCAGCTGCTGGCGGGCCTCCTTCAGCTCCTGTTCCGCACGCTGGCGCAGCGCATCGGCCTGGGCGCGTTCGGCCTCCGCCTGGCGGCGCTGGTTTTCGGCCCGGTCCCGCAGGGCCAGGGCCTGGTCCCGGGCCTGCTGGGCCTGGCGCAGCTCTTCCCGGTAGCGGGCCAGGGTGCGCTGGATCTCGTCGATGCGCAGCAGGGCCAGCCGCACCTCGCCCGATACGGTCACCATGGCTGCCAGCGAGCCCGCGGCGATCAAGATGCCGGTGATGACGGTGATGATCGCGGAGGTGTGGCGCGGGCGCAGGCCGAACAGGGAGAGGCGCCGGCGGCCCACAGTGCGCCCCACCCGGTCGCCGATGATGGCGATCAGGCCGGACATCACCAGCAGGCCCAGCACCAGGCCGACGCTGTACACAGCGCCGCACCTCCACCCAGACCTGCCCGCTCGCCGGCGGCATCCCTGCCGGCGGGGCCGCCGGGAGCACGGGCCACCTTACAGCCGGAAGTCCTCGCCGAAATAGTAACGCCTGGCGGCTGCGTCCTGGGCGATCTCCCGGGAGGGGCCGCTGACCAGGATGCGGCCCTGGTGGATGATGTAGGCCCGGTCCGTGATGGCCAGGGTCTCGCGCACGTTGTGGTCCGTGATGAGCACGCCGATGCCGCGGCGGGCCAGGTCCCGCACGATGCGCTGCAGCTCCGAGACGGCGATGGGGTCGACGCCCGTGAAGGGTTCGTCCAGCAGCAAAAAACGCGGCTCCAGGGCCAGCGCCCGGGTCACCTCGGTGCGCCGGCGCATGCCGCCGGACAGGTGGGAGGCCCGCACGTGCCGCACCGAGGTCAGGTGGAACTCCTCCAGCAGCCGGTCGATGCGGGCCTGCATGGCCGCCCCCCGAAGCCCCCTGGTCTCCAGCACCGCCCGCAGGTTGTCCTCCACGGACAGCCGGCGGAAGACCGACGGGTCCTGGGACAGGTAGGCCAGCCCCAGCCTTCCCCGCCGGTACACCGGCCAGCGGGTCACGTCGTGGCCGGCCAGCCACACCTGCCCCCCGTCCGGGCGCACCAGCCCCGCCAGCAGGTAGAAGGTGGTGGTCTTGCCGGCGCCGTTGGGCCCCAGCAGGCCCACCACCTCGCCGGCCCGCACCTGCAGGCTCACGCCGTCCACCACGGTGCGGCTGCCGTAGCGCTTCACCAGCCCCCGGCCCTCCAGGGTGGTTGCGGCCTCCCCGGCCGGCAGAGCCTGCTCCTGCCAGGCTGCCTGCGCCGGCTCCCGCGCTGGTTCCTGCGCTGGTTCCTGCGCCGGCTCCTGCGCCCGAAGCCGCACCTGCTGCCCCCGAACGGCCAGGGCCCAACGCCTCACCCTTCGCCCACCGCCTCCCGGTCCGCCAGCGTCAGCACAAGCCCCCGTTCCAGCTCCACCCGAGCCTGCCAGCCCAGCTCCCGGGCAGCGCGCCCCACGTCCAGCACGCTGCGCCGCACATCCCCGGGGCGGGGCGGCTCGAAGCGCAGGGGAACCTCCCCGTCCCGCCCGGCCGCCGCCCACAGCCGGCGGGCCAGCTCCAGCACCGCCGTCTCCCGCCCCGTCCCCACGTTGAACACCTGCCCTGCGGCCCGCGGCACGCAGGCGGCCCGCAGGGTCGCCTCGGCCACGTCGGCCACGAAGACGAAGTCCCGGGTCTGTCCGCCGTCGCCGTGCACCGGAAGGCTCTGCCCCCGCAGGGCCGCCCGCGCGAAGACGGCCACCACCCCCGCCTCCCCCTCGCTGCGCTGGCGTGGGCCGTACACGTTGGCGTAGCGCAGCACGCACCACTCCCGGCCCGCCTGCTCGGCCAGCACCCGCACGTACTGTTCCGTGGCCAGCTTGGAGACGCCGTAGGGGGAGAGGGGCTGCAGGGGATGTTCCTCCGGCACCGGCAGGCGGTGCGGTATGCCGTATACCGCCGCCGACGACGCCGCCACCAGCCGCCGGGCCCCGGCCTGCCACGCCGCCCGGGCCACGGCCACCGTCCCCAGCACGTTGCGGCGGGCGTCCTCCTGGGGCTGCTCCACGCTGGCTGCCACGCTCACCTGCGCGGCCAGGTGCACCACCACGTCCGGCCGGAAGGCCGCCACCAGCTCGGCGAACCGGGCGGTGCCCACGTCCACCACCCACAGCTCCGCGTCGGGGGGAACCGCGGACTGGCGGCCCCGGCTCAGGTCGTCGGCCACCGCCACGGCCCAGCCCTCCGCCCGGAACGCCTCGGCCACGTGGGAGCCTATGAACCCGGCCCCTCCCGTCACCACCACCCGGCCGCGCCCCACGCCCGCACCCACCACCCCGCCCCGGCAGGCTATGCCGTCAGCGCCTGCAGGCGGAACAGCCGGGCGTACAGCCCCCCGCCCGCCAGAAGCTCCTGGTGGGTTCCCTGCTCCACGATGCGCCCGCCGTCCATGACCACGATGCGGTCGGCCCGGGCCACGGTGGACAGGCGGTGGGCCACCACGAAGGTGGTGCGGCCCCGCATCAGCCGGGCCAGCGCCTCCTGCACCGCCGCCTCCGATTCGGGATCCAGGGAGGAAGTGGCCTCGTCCAGGATGAGGATGCGGGGGTCCCGCAGCACGGCCCGCGCGATGGCGATGCGCTGGCGCTGGCCGCCGGAAAGGCCCGCCCCCAGGTCCCCCAGCACGGTGTCGTACCCCTGGGGCAGCGCCTGGATGAACTCGTGCGCGTTGGCCATCCGTGCCGCCTCGATGGTCTCCGCCCGGCTGGCCCCGGGGCGGCCCAGGGCGATGTTCTCGGCCACCGTCAGGTGCAGCAGCACCGTCTCCTGGGGCACCACGGCCACCAGGCGGCGCAGGGAGTCCAAGCGCAGGCTGCGCAGGTCCCGCCCGTCCAGCACCACCCGGCCCGACGTGGGGTCGAAGAAGCGGGGGATGAGGCTCACCAGCGTGGTCTTGCCCGCCCCGCTGGGCCCCACGATGGCCACCACCTCGCCCGGCTCCACCTCCAGGTTGATGTCGTGCAGCGCCTCGCCGTCGCTGCCCTCGTAGCGGAAGCTGACGTGCTCGAAGCACACCCGCCCCTTCACCCGGGCCGGATCCAGCACCACCGTGCCGGGCGCGTTCACCGCCTCGGGGGGCTCCCGCAGGATCTCCGCCACCCGGTCTGCGGCCGCGGCCGCCTGCCGCAGCTGGGTGTAGAAGCGGCCCACGCTGCTCACGGGCCCGCTCAGCATGCCCAGGTAGGACAAAAACGCCACCAGCTCCCCCGTGGTCAGCCGCCCCGACAGCACCTCCCGGGCGCCCACGTACACCACGGCGGCCATGGCCGCCAGCATGAGGAACTCCACCACGGGAAAGGCGGTGGCCATAGCCCGGGCGCTCTGCATGGCCGCCCGGAACCCCCGCTCGTTGGAGGTGGCGAAGCGCCGGCGCTGCTGCTCTTCCAGGGTGAAGGCCTTCACGATGCGGATGGCGCTCAAGCTTTCGTGCAGCACCCCCGCCACCTCGCCGATGCGGGCCTGCATCTCCCGGGCGTAGCGCTGGATGACCCGCCCGTACAGGTCCACCACCACGCCCGTCACGGGCAGCACGGTCAGCGCCAGAAGGGCCAGCTTCCAGTGCACCCACACCAGGATGGCGCAGCTTCCCACCAGGGTCAGAAGATCCCGCACCAGCTCCGTCAGGCCCGGGGTCAGGGCCGCCTGCACCATCCCCAGGTCGGCCGTCAGGCGGGAGACCAGGTCCCCGACCCGCTGGCGCTGGTGGTAGGCCAGCGACAGCCGCTGCAGGTGGTCGTGCACCCGGGCCCTCAGATCGGCGGTGGCCCGCTGCCCCGCGAAGGCCAGCAGGTAGGCCCCGCCGAAGTGGAAAATCCCCCGCACCAGGTACAGCCCGGCCACCAGCGCCAGCAGCCGGTGCAGCTGCTGCAGGTCGCCGCCCGACAGCACCCGGTCGAAGAGGTCCCGCCCCACCACCAGGGGCAGCACCAGGCTGGCCGCCGAGAAGGCGGCCACGCACAGCGTGCCCGCCACCAGCGCCGGCCACTGCCCCCGTACCTGCTGGACCACCAGGCGCAGCCCGCTCACCCGGTGCTCGCCCCACCCGCCATCCCCAGATGTTCCAGCACCCGGCCCACCACCCGGTCGGCCGCGCCCGCCGGCCCCATGGCCTGGCGCAGTTCCCGGGCAAGCCGGGCCCGGGCCTGTCCGTCCCGCAAAAGCTCCACCACGGCCCCGGCCACCCCGGCCGCCGTCACCCGGCCCACCAGCTCGGGGCCCAGGGCGCGCCCCGCCCGCCGCGCCGGCAGGGAAACCGGCCCCAGCCGGCGGGCTGCCCGCCGCACCACCTGCCGCTTCAGGGCCGGCCCCACCACCGGCAGCCGCCCCACCAGGCCCGGGAGCCCCTCCAGGGGGATGAGCTCGGGCCGGTGCAGGGGCAACAGCGTCACCGTGGGCACCCCCAGCACCGCCAGCTCCGCCGTGACGGTGCCCGGCACGGTCACGGCCACGGTGCAGTCCGCCATGGCCCGGCGCTGGTGGGCCTCCTCCACTTCCACCCGGACGGCCGCCGGCAGGTGCTGCTGCAGTACCTGCCGCACCAGCTGCCGGTCCGCAAAGGGGGAGACCACCAGCCGGAAGCGCACCCGGCCCTCCATGGCCCGGGCCACCTCCTCGGCCGCCTGCAGCATCAACGGCAGGACCCAGCGTACCTCAAAGGGCCGGCTGCCTGCAAACAGGCCCACCACCGGCGGCCCGTCCCCGCCCTGCCCGCCACGGCCGCCACCGCCGCACTCCCGGGGGCCCACGGAATCCAGTACGGCATCCACTACCAGGTCCCCCACCACCTCCACCCGGTCGGCAGGCGCCCCCATGCGCATGGCCTTGCGGGCCGCCCAGGGATCGGGCACGAAAAAGCGCCGGAACACCCCCAGCCACCGGGCCCGGCCTTCGGTGTAGGCCATGGCGGAAAAGCCCAGCCGCCGGGCCGCGGCCGCCGCATAAAACAGGTCTCCTCCCAAAAACAAAACCAGCCCCCGCGGGGCCGGCGTGTAGCCCTGGGGCAGCCGCCCCCACAGCAGCAGCCGCCACAGGGCCGGGGGATCGAAGACGGCGTCGAAGAGCCCCAGGGCCCGCACCATCTCCAGCTCCCGGCCCGACGCGAAGTTGCACGGGGGAACCCACGCCACAAGGCGCAGGGGCAGGGCCTGCCGTTCCCGGGCCCGGCGCAGCCGCAACGCCACCGGGGCAAGCCACCCCGACACCTCGCCGGGCCCGTTGGCGGTCAGGATGACGTCCGCGCCGGCCGGCGCCGTCATGAGGTCGCGGCCACCTCCACCACCACCGAGGCCGCCCGCCGGCTGGCCCCGGGCTCGCCCAGCCGGCGGCCCACCTCGGCCAGGGCCGCCGCCAGCTCGGCCCGCCGCTGCGGGTCGTCCAGGTACTCCAGCACCACCGAGGCCAGACGGCGCGGTTCGGCCTGCGCCTGCAGGAACTCCTGCACCACGGGCCGACCCGCCACGATGTTGGGCAGGGAGATGTACGGCAGGCGTACCAGCCGCCGGGCCAGCTGGTAGGTGGCGGCCGCCACCCGGTACACCACCACCATGGGAACCTGCCACAGCGCCGCCTGCAGGGTGGCCGTGCCTGAGGTGACCACCGCGAAGTCGGCCGGCGCCAGGGCCCGCCAGATGCCGCCGCCCACCAGCCGCACCGGGGGCAATCCGCTCACCCGCCGGCTCACCCGCAGCAGGTCCTCCTCGGAAAGCCCCGGTGCCACCGACACCACGCACTGCAGCTGCGGGCGCTGGGCCCAGGTGCGCGCCACCGTCTCCAGCATGACGGGCAAAAGCCGCTCCAGCTCCTGGCGGCGGCTTCCGGGCAGCAGGGCCACCACCGGGCAGCCGGG
>DATCLL010000129.1:0-2489 GCA_036563935.1 Limnochordales bacterium
ACCACCTCCGGGGTAGGCCGGCCGCGTGGGATGGCAAGGGTGAGTGCCTCTTCCGGTCGTCCCATCATTTGGGGGCAACGTACCACGCCGACTTCGGAACTGTCAACGAAAACCCGCCCCGGCCGCCGCCAGCACCCAAGCGACCAGTTCGTCCAGGGTGCACACCCGAGCCTGCGCCAGAAGCTCCTGCGCCCCCTGCGCCGTGAGCTTCCCTGCCGGCAGGGCGAACGCCCGCAGCCGCTCGTGCTCACCCGGGTCTACGGCCACAGCCCAGCCCATCCCCTGGGCTGCGGCCGCCTGCAGGCTTTCGTGCCAGGGCCGGGCCACCAGCTCGGCCGCCGCCGCCACACCCCGCCTGCGCAGCTGCGCCGCCACCGCCCAGGCGGCCTGCAGCCCCTGCTCGTCCGGTGCCTGTTGCGGTTGCTGCCCCTGCGCCGGCCCTTCCCCCCGGCCCTGGCTCGGCCCCTGTCCCTGCAGGGAGGGCGCCGGCAGCACCCAAACCCCGGGCAGACCCCGCTCCCGCGGCTGCCCGCGGCGCGCCGCCGCCAGGGCCAGACGTTCCACTCCCGCGGCAAAGCCCGTGGCCGCCATGGGAACCCCGAACCGCCCCAGCAGCTGGTCGTAGCGGCCCCCCGTGGCCAGGGAGAACCCGAAGTCCGGCGCGTACACCTCGAACACCACGCCGGTGTAGTAGTCCAGGTCCCTGACCAACCCCAGGTCCACCGCCGCCACCGAATCCAGCCCGAGCCGCTGCAGCTGGTCCCACACCTTCCGCAGCCCCGCCAGGGCCTGGCGGGCCGCTTCGGGCAGGCCCTCTACGGCAGCGGCCTGCAGCGCCTCACGGCCGCCCCGCTGGCGGGGCAGGGCCCGCAGGGCCTGGCTCAGCGGCTCGGGCAACTTCGCCCGGCCCACCGCCTGCTCGAAGGCCACCAGGTCCCGGCGGGTGAGCCCTTCCCGGGCCTGCTCCCGCACCGGCTCGTCCAGCAGTTCCAGGAGGGCCTGCACGTAGCCCGCATGCCCCAGTTCCACCCGGGCGTCGGCCACGCCCGCGCAGCGGCACGCCTCCACCGCCAGCGCGATGACCTCGGCGTCGGCCAGAGGCCCTTCGGCCCCGAGCAGCTCCACCCCTGCCTGCACAAACTCCCGGGGGCTGTCCGGCCCGGGCCGGTCATAGCGGAACACACTCCCGATGTAGCACAGCCGAAGCGGCAACGGGTGGCCCCGCAACCGCGCGGCCGCCAGCCGGGCCACCGCGGGCGTCCAGTCCGGCCGCAGCGTCAGCACCTGGCCTTCCCGGTCCACGAACCGGTACAGCTGCCTGCCGGACAGGGACAGCCCGGCCCGGCGCACCACCTCGTCCAGCTCCAGGGTGGGGGTGATGATCTCCCGGTAGCCCCAGCGGAAAAACAGCTCTCGCAGGCGCTGCTCCGTGGCCCGGCGGCGGGCGGCCGAGTCGGGCAGGGCGTCGTAGGTGCCGGCAGGGGGTTCCAGGGGCAGCGGAGCCGGCGGCACCCGGGCTACTCCCACTCAATGGTGGCCGGAGGCTTCGGGCTGATGTCGTACACCACCCGGGACACCCCCGGCACCTCGTTGGTGATGCGGTGGCTGATGCGGTCCAGCACCTCGTAGGGAAGGCGCACCCAGTCGGCGGTCATGCCGTCGGCGCTGCTCACGCAGCGCACGGCCACCACCGGCCCGTACTCCCGGGCGTCGCCCTTGACGCCCACGCTGTAGCTGCCGGTCCAGACGGCGAAGGCCTGCCACACCTGCCGGGACAGCCCCGCGCGCTCCAGCTCCTCCAGAACGATGGCATCGGCGGCCCGCACCGTGCGCAGGGCCTGCTCCGTCACCTCGCCCACGATGCGCACGGCAAGGCCCGGCCCCGGGAAGGGATGGCGCCAGACCAGCTCCTCCGGCAATCCCAGCTCCAACGCCAGGGCCCGCACCTCGTCCTTGAAGAGGTAGCGCAGGGGCTCCACCAGCACCCAGTCCAGCCGCTGGGGCAGCCCGCCCACGTTGTGGTGGGACTTGATGGTGGCGGTCCGCCCCCCGCCCGACTCCACCACGTCGGGGTAGAGGGTTCCCTGCACCAGGTAGCGCACGTCCCCCAAGGAGGCCGCCTGCTCCTGGAAGACCCGCACGAACTCCCGGCCCACGATGCGTCGCTTCTCCTCGGGATCCGTCACCCCGGCCAGGCAGGAGAGGAAGCGCCGGGAGGCATCCACCGCCACCAGCCGCATGCCCAGCTGGCGGCGCAGCACCCGCTCCACCTGCTCGGCCTCGCCGGCCCGCAGCAATCCGTGATCCACGAAGATGGCCACCAGGCGCTGGCCGATGGCCCGGTGCACCAGGAGGGCCGCGGTGGTGGAGTCGACCCCGCCGCTCACCGCCACCACCGCCACTCCCTGCCCCAGCTGCTCCCGCAGCTGGTCCACGGCCAGCTCCGCAAAGGAGCGCACCGTCCACCCCGGCCGCAGGCCCGCCACGTC
>DATCLL010000130.1:0-3799 GCA_036563935.1 Limnochordales bacterium
GTGTCCACGGGCACCTGTCCTTTGGCCCAGCGGCTTTCGGGGAACGCCGGGAAGCTCCCGCGCTCGCAGCTCATGTCGCAGCTGGCCTCGATGGCGCAGTAGCTGACGAACTCCACCACCCGGTCGGTGAGCTCGCACGAAGCCTCGTCCCCGTAAGCCATGCCCAGGCGGGCGAAGACCTCGGCGAACCCCATCACCCCCAGCCCCACCGGGCGGTTTTTGGCGTTGGAGCGGCGGGCTTTGTCCACGGGGTAGAAGTTCACGTCGATGACGTTGTCCAGCCCCCGCATGGCCACCCGCACCGTCTCCCGCAGCTTTTCCCAGTCCACCTGGCCGTCCGCGGTCAGGTGGCGGGCCAAGTTCACCGAGGCCAAATTGCAGACGGCGATCTCGTCGGGCGACGTCGGAAGCTGAATCTCCGTGCACAAATTGGAGGAGTGCACCACGCCCGCCAGCATGCTGCGCACGTTGCTGGCGTCCTTGAAGGTGATCCAGGGGTGCGAGGTCTCCTGCAGCGTCGCCAGGATCTCCCGGAACAGCTCCCGGGCCCGCACCACCCGGAAGGCCCTGGCCGGAAGCTCGCCCGCCCGGGCCTGCTGCACGTAGCGCTCGTAGGCCGCCCGGAACGCCTCCCCGAACGTCTCGGGAAGCTCCGGCACGTAGTAGGGATCAAACAGGTACCACTCCTCGTCCGCCTCCACCCGGCGCAGGAACTCGTCCGGCACCCACAGGGCCGTGTTGAGGCTGGGGGTGCGCAGGTAGGGGTCGCCGGCGTTGCGCTTGAGGTCCAGAAACGCCTCGATCTCCAGGTGCCACGGCTCCAGGTACAGGGCCAGGGTCCCCCGCCGCCGCCCGCCCTGGCTGACCGCCTTGATGAGCGCGTCGTACATGTGGGCGAACGGCACGATTCCCGACGACTGGCCGTTGATGCCCCGCACGGGCGACCCGGCCGAGCGCAGCTTGGTGATGGAGGCCCCGATGCCGCCCGCATACTTGGCCAGCTGCCCGAAGTCCACCGCCGACTCCAAAATGTGATTCATGGAATCCAGCACGTCGGAGAGGTAGCAGGAGGAGAGCTGGGCATGGGTGGTTCCCGCGTTGAACAGGGTCGGCGTGCTGGGCAGGTACCGCAGCGTGCTCATGTGTTCGTAAAAGCGCACAGCCCACTGCTGGCGGGCCTGCGGCGGCTCGGCCAGCGCGAGCCCCATGGCCACCCGCATGAACAGGAACTGCGGGGCCTCCAGGATGCGCCGGGTCTCCGGGTGGCGCACCAGGTAGCGGTCCGCCAGGGTGGCCAGCCCCACGTACGGGATGAGCTCGTCCCGCCGGGGAACCAGCGCCCTGGCCAGCTCCTCCAGGTCGAACTGCAAAAGCCTGCTGTCCAGCTCGCCCAGTTCCACTCCCTGGCGGATGTAGCGCACAAAGCCTTCCCGCCACCGCCCGGCCGGCGGCGGGAACTCCTGCTCCCGGGGGCTCCCCTCGCACTCCCGAAAGACCTGCCGGTACAGGCGGGAAAGAAGCGCCCGCACCGCCACCGCCTCGAAGGCGGGCTCCATGGCCAGGTTCTGGCAGGCCAGCTGCGCCCACCACTCGTCCGCCTCGTCGGGGTCGGCGGGTACGGGCCCTGCCACGGCTGCATCCCGCAGCAGCGTGTCCACCAGCTCCGGCGCCGCCTCCAGGTTCGCCAGCAATCGGGCCAGGCTTTGCGGAACCGACACCGCAGCACCTCCCTGCACGGGCTACGGCCGCTGCCAGGCCACGGCCAGGGTAGCCCACGTGTCCCAGCGGGTCTCCAGCGGATACCAGATGACGCCCACGCTGAAATCCAGGGGGCCCATGGGGCGCCACAGGCTCACCCCGGCTTCCCGGGTGGGGCTCGTGCCCGGACCCCGGACGGTGAAGTACAGCTGCACGCGCCAGCTCCCGTTGCCGGCGCTGAGCGTCTCCACCAGCTGAAGCTCGGGCTGGCCGTAGGTATACCGGTACCAGACGCGGTGCTCCCCGTTCAGGCCGCCCTGGGCGGCAGCGGTGGCGGCCAGCAGCAGGCAGGTCGCGCAGCCCAGGGCACCGGCGCAGGTCGCAACGCGGGTGAGGGCTGGGCGGCGTGCGTTGCGGCGAAGAGCGAAGTTCACTGCCTGAACCTCCCCTGGCCCCGGATGCATGGAACTGGCCTCGGTCTGCCCGCCCGGGCAGAGGGGGAAGGAGGGTGGCGAAGGGCAAGAACCGACCACCGGCCGCCCGGCAGGTGGACAGGCGGCAAGGGCAGGAATCGTGCCTCTCCGGCGCCCTCACCCCTCCGCGGGGGCGGATACGCACGCACGGTGTGGGTACTCGGGCTTCCGGCCGGCCCGGGCCCGGCTCCCGGATGGGGCCCCGGCTCGGCCGGTTACCGTTGCGGGACAGCGCCGGACTTGCACCGGACTTCCCCCAGCCCATGGCCCTGCCCTGTCGGACAGGCACCGTGCGGGCACAATATCTTGTTGTTCGGGTAGCCCCATACTACAACACATTGGGGTCGTCGGTCAAGGGGCAGGAGGCTGCCAGGGGAAGCCCGGTGACGGTGGCCGTGGCCTCGTCCAGGGCCACCAGGTCGTCGCGGCCCACCTCCCGCAGCGCCCGCCGTCCCAGCGCCCGGGCTCCCACTGCCATCTCGGCCACCACCGCCTGCAGGAACCGCGCGACGGTCCGCTCGCCCTCGCTGCGGCGAAAGCGCCGTCCCAGCCGGCTGCCCGCCGACACCAGGGCCATGGCCGGCTCCCACGGAAGGGCCATCAGGCTCTGCAGGTGGGCTGCGGCGAACAACACCGCCGTCCCCAGGTAGACGGCGTCGGCCCCTAACGCCAGGCACTTCAAGCAGTCCCCCGGCGTGAGAAGGCCGCCTCCCACCAGAAGGCTCACCTGCCGGCCCGCCCCACGGCGGTCCAGGTGCCGGCGGGCCCGGCAGACGGCGTGCAGCGTGGGTATGCCGAAGTCGTCCTGGAGGATGGGCGGACTGCCGTGGGTTCCGCCCTCGCGGCCGTCCACGGCCACGAAATCCACCCCGGCGCCCAGCGCCACGTCCAGGTCGGCCTCCAGGTCGTGGCCGGCAGCCAGCTTGACCCCCACGGGGGCGCCGCCCGCCAGTTCCCGCAGGTGCTGAACCAGGCCCCTGAGCTGCTCCCCTGCCGGGCCAGGGGCCAGTGCTCCTGCCGGCACCACCAGGGGATGGGAGGGCGACACGGCCCGGCGCACGGCAGGAGCCAGGGAGCCTGGATCCACCACCTCGCCCGCCCCGGCCCAGGCACCCCGGCCGACGCGGACCTCCACCGCATCGGCCTGCCGCACCGCGTGCGGGGGCGCCACCATGGGCGTGCCCGTGACCTGCACCACCAGCCGGGAGCAGGCCCGCCGCAGCCGGTCGAACCACGGGGCGTTGCCGGCGTTGTAGGCCGTGCCGGCCCGGGAGGCCCCTGCGGCGATGGCCAGCACCACGTCCCGGGCCAAGGCCGTGCCGTAGGCCATGGCCCCTACCAGCACCGGAATGTCCAGGTGCATCGGCCGGCGGGCGGCCGGCCCGATCACCACCCGGGTGTCCACGGGCTCCTCGGGCTGCAGGGGCCTGCGGGCCAGCTGGGCGGGCCGGAACGAGACCCCATCCAGGGTGTACCGCCTGGGAGGGCCCACCGGCCGGGAAGGGGTTTGACCCGTGCTCGCACGGAGGGAGTTCTCCACCGTGATCATGGGGGGGCTGTGCTCCAGTCCCGCGATGAGGGCCCACAGGCTTTCCCGGTAGGGTTCGGACAGCAGCCGGGCCACGAAC
>DATCLL010000131.1:0-1803 GCA_036563935.1 Limnochordales bacterium
GCGGCCCAGTCCCGGGAGCTGCCCGTGCCGTACTCCTTGCCGGCGATGACCACCAGGGGCACGCCCTCCTGCTGGTAGCGCATGGCCGCCTCGTAGATGGTCATCTTCTCGCCGTCGGGCCAGTGCACCGTGTAGCCGCCCTCGGTGTCGGGCACCATGCGGTTGCGCAGGCGGATGTTGGCGAAGGTGCCCCGGATCATCACCTCGTGGTTGCCGCGGCGGGCACCGTAGGTGTTGAACTCCTCCTCGGGCACGCCGCGCTCCAAAAGATAGCGGCCCGCGGGGCTGTTGCGGGCGATGGCGCCGGCGGGGGAGATGTGGTCGGTGGTGATGGAGTCTCCCAGCACCGCCAGCACCCGCGCGCCCCGGATGTCCCGAACGGGCGGCACCTCCAGGGTCACCCCCGCAAAGAAGGGCGGCTCCTGGATGTACGTGGAGTCGGGATCCCACCGGTACAGGTCGCCCTCCGGCACCGGCAGCTCCCGCCAGCGGGCATCGCCCTCGAACACCCGGGAGTACTCCTCCCGGAACAGCTCCGCATCCATGGCCCGCTCCATCACCTGGCGGACCTCCTCGGCCGAGGGCCAGATGTCCCGCAGGTAAACGGGCCTCCCGTTGGGGTCGGTCCCCAGGGGCTCCCGGGTCAGGTCGATGTCCACGGTGCCCGCCAGCGCGTAGGCCACCACCAGCATGGGCGAGGCCAGGTAGTTGGCCTTCACCAGCGGGTTGATGCGCCCTTCGAAGTTGCGGTTGCCGGACAGCACCGCCACCGCCACCAGGTCCTCGTCCCGCACCTTCCGGGCCACGGCCTCGCCCAGAAGGCCGCTGTTGCCGATGCAGGTGGTGCAGCCGTAGCCCACCACGTGAAAGCGCAGGGCCTCCAGGTAGGGCAGAAGCCCCGTGCGCTCCAGGTAGCGGGTGACCACCTTCGAGCCCGGGGCCAGGCTGGTCTTCACCCAGGGCTTCACCGACAGCCCGCGCTCCACGGCCTTCTTGGCCAGAAGCCCGGCGCCGATCATGACGCTGGGGTTGGAGGTGTTGGTGCAGCTGGTGATGGCCGCGATGACCACCGAGCCGTGGCGGAGCTGCCCGTTGCCGGAAGTTCCGTCGCCGGCCCCGTCCAGGGGCTTGCGGTAGAAGTTCACCAGCGCCTGGCGGAAGTTCTCCTTCACCTGCGGGAGCGGCACCCGGTCCTGGGGCCGGCGGGGCCCCGCCAGGCTGGGTTCCACGCTGCCCAGGTCCAGCTCCACCACGTCGGTGTAGACGGGCTCGGGGGCGTCCGGCCCCGCAAACAGGCCCTGCTCCTTGCAGTAGCGCTCCACCAGGGCCACGTGGGCCTCGTCGCGGCCGGTGCCCCGCAGGTACCGCAGGGTCTCGTCGTCCACGGGGAAAAAGCCGCAGGTGGCACCGTACTCCGGAGCCATGTTGGCCAGGGTGGCCCGGTCGGGCAGGCTCAGCTCCCGCAGCCCCGGCCCGAAGAACTCCACGAACTTCTCCACCACGCCCTTCTGGCGCAGAAGCTGGGTGACCACCAGCACCAGGTCCGTAGCCGTGGCGCCCTCCCGCAGCCGGCCCACCAGCCGCACCCCCACCACGTCGGGCACCAGGAAGTAGTACGGCTGGCCCAGCATGACGGCCTCGGCCTCGATGCCGCCCACGCCCCACCCCAGCACCCCCAGGCCGTTGACCATGGTGGTGTGGGAGTCGGTGCCCACCAGGGTGTCGGGGAAGGCCACCGCCACGCCGTCCCGCTGGCCCAGGAAGACCACCCGGGCCAGGTACTCCAGGTTCACCTGGTGCACG
>DATCLL010000132.1:0-1959 GCA_036563935.1 Limnochordales bacterium
GCGCCGCCGCCGGGCAGGTTGACGGCAGACACCCAGCCGCCGTGCAGCTCCCGCACCGTCCGGTACGCCGACAAAAGGCCGAGCCCCCGCCCCGCCGGAGCCTTGGTGGAGACCGGGCCGTGAAACAGCCGGGCCAGCACCTCCTCCGGCAGCCCCGGCCCGCTGTCCTCCACGCAGACGCAGGCCCAGGCCTGGGAGGTGGATGCCTGCTGGTGCACCGCCGCCTGCAGGCGCACGGTGCTGCCGGGCGGCGAGGCCTCCGCCGCGTTGGCCAGCAGGTGGGATATGGCCGCCCGCAGCAGGGCCGGGCTGCCGTCCACCCACAGGCCCTGGGCCTGGGGAAGCTGCGCGTGCAGGCCCACGCCCGAGCGCTCGAACAGGGGCGAAAACTCGTCGGCCAGCTGCGCGGCCAGCACATCCAGGCGCAGGCGCTGCCAGCTCCTGCCCAGCGCGCTGGCCCCCCGTACCAGCACCTGCACCCATGTCCCCGCGTCGTCGGCGCTGGCCAGGGCCCGCTGCAGGTGAACCCGCGCCCGTTCGCAGCTGCAGCGGGGCAGGGCCAGCTGCACGCAGGCCCGGATGACGGCCAGGCGGTTCTGCAGCTGGTGGGTCAGCTCCACCAGGTCCCACGCTTCGGGCAGGCCCGGGGGTGGCGGCGGGTAATCCGGCGGGCTTGGGGACGTGCCTGGGGGCGGCGGAGGCGGTGCAGGCGTGACGTTGGAGGCCGAACCGGTGTGGGGCGGCCATGGACCGCCCTCGCTGCAAGCGTGCACAGCCGGTCTCCCTCCTCCCGCTGGCGGGTAGGGTGTGGGGCGGCGGCCGGAGGGCCAACCTATGGGTTAGCCGTGGCGCGGCGGGCTATCCTGCTGGGCGGGGATCGAATGGAAACGAATCCCGTCGAAGGGCTGGACGAAGCCGCAGCGCGGCCCCTGGGGGCGGCGCAGGCGGTCAGGCCGGTCCCGCCGGCCCGGGCGGTGCAGGCGGCGCGGACAGCGGCAGCGGCGGTGGGCCTGGGCGCCTGCATGGTGGGCTTTTGCCTGCCGCAGGCGTCCCGGGAGCTTTCCCGGTGGGAGCGGGTGGCGGCCTCCCTGGACGACCCGGAGCGGCGGCGGCAGGCCCTGGGAAGCCTGCGCCACAAGGCGTTCCACAGCCTGGGAGCTGCCGTGTTCGGCGCGCTGGCCCCGGCCCGCTACCGGGGCACCGTGGTGCGCTTTGCGGTGGCCTACCAGACCCTCAGCGACTACCTGGACAACCTGTGCGACCGGGGCCCGGAGCTTTCGGCACGCCGCATGCGGCGGCTGCACGGCTGCATGGAACAGGCGGTGCGCCCGGCGGCGGGCCTGCGGGCGCCGGGCGACCCCTACCTGCAGGAACTGGTCGCGTGCTGCCAGCGGGCCTGCGCCGCCCTTCCAGGATACGAGCGCATCCAGGAACTCAACGCCCGAACGGCCGCCCTCTACGCGGGCATGCAGGCCCGCAAGCACGCGCCCGCCGGGTTTCGCCGGCGGCTTTTATGCCGCTGGTTCGACCGCAAGCTGGGGCAGCGCTTTCGGCAGCTTTGCTGGTGGGAGCTGGCGGCTGCCTGCGGTTCCACCCTGCCTGTCTTCGCGGTCTTCGCGGCCGGCGCCGGCGGCCCCGAACCCGCCCAGGTGCTGGCCATCTGGCAGGCCTACTTCCCCTGGGTAGCCTCCCTGCACATCCTCCTGGACTACCTCATCGACCAGCACGAGGACGCCGCCGCCCGGGAGCTGAACTTCGCCTCCTGCTACCGGGCCGCCGGGCGGGCGCAGGCCCGCGTGGGCGCGCTGTACCGGCGCTGCCTGGCCCTGGCGTGCGCCCTGCCCAGGCCGGCCTTCCACCGCCTGGTAGTGGCGGGGCTTGCCGCGGTGTACCTGAGCGACCCCAAGGCCGCCGCGCTGGGCTCCCTGGTGGCCAGCCTGGCCTCGGGTGACCGGTGGC
>DATCLL010000133.1:0-2361 GCA_036563935.1 Limnochordales bacterium
GGTGCAACGCATGACGTGTCGACGGTGGCTGCCGGCAGTGGCGGCGGGCATGATAGTCCTGGCGGCGCTGGTGGCATGGTCGTCTGCCGCCTGGGCGGCCGACCCCACGGGCGCCAGCACAGGGGGCGCAGAGCAGGTACCGGCTGCCGTACCGGGTTCTCCCACGCTGCAGGAGCTAGCGGCAGCCGTGGGGCGGAGCCTGGTTTCCATCAACTTCGTCTGGACTTTGGTGGCCGGCTTCCTGGTCATGTTCATGCAGACCGGCTTCGCGATGGTGGAGACCGGCTTCACCCGGGCCAAGAACGCCAGCCACACCATGCTCATGAACTTCCTCGTCTACGCCATCGGGATGCTGGGCTACTGGCTGGTGGGCTTCGGGCTGCAGATGGGGGGCGTCGGGGGCGTTGCCAGCCTGGCCGGAGCCGGCGACCTGAACTCGGAGTTCACGGTGCGGCTGTTCGGCAAGGACTTCGGGCTGTTCGGCACCAAAGGGTTCCTGCTGACGGGGCCTGCCTATGACGTGGCCGTCTATACGCTCTTCCTGTTCCAGATGGTCTTCATGGACACAGCCGCCACCATCCCCACGGGCGCCATGGCCGAGCGCTGGAAGTTCTGGCCTTTCGTGGTGTACGGCTTTTTCATCTCCATGCTGACCTACCCGCTGTTCGCCAACTGGGTGTGGGGCGGGGGCTGGCTTTCGGCGCTGGGCCGTAACTTCAGGCTCGGGCATGGCATGGTGGACTTCGCCGGCTCCGCGGTGGTGCACATGACCGGCGGCCTGACGGCCCTGGCGGGAGCCCTGGTGTTGGGGCCCCGCATCGGGAAGTTCCGCCCGGACGGCACGCCCGTGGCCATCCCCGGCCACAACATCCCCATGGCCATCGTGGGCACGTTCATCCTGGCCTTCGGGTGGTTCGGCTTCAACGCCGGCAGCACGCTGGCCGGCACGGACCTGCGCATCGGCGTCATCGCCACCAACACCATGGTGGCCTCGGCCGCGGGAGCCCTGGCGGCGGCCCTGTTCACGGCCCGCCGCTACGGCAAGCCCGACGTCAGCATGGCGGCCAACGGCATGCTGGGGGGGCTGGTGGCCATCACCGCCCCGTGCGCCTTCGTCAGCGCCCCGGCGGCCGTGCTCATCGGGCTGGTCGCGGGGATCCTGGTGGTGCTCAGCGTGGAGTTCGTGGAGCGGGTGTGGAAGGTGGATGACCCGGTGGGTGCCGTCAGCGTGCACGGCACCTGCGGCGCGTGGGGCGTGCTGGCGTTGGGACTGTTCGCCGACGGCACGTACGGGGACGGGCTCAACGGGGTCGTCGGCGGGGTGCGGGGGCTGCTGTACGGGGATGCGGGACAGCTGGCCGCCCAGGCCATCGGGGTTCTCACCAACGTGGTCTTCATCTTCGGCGCCTCGTGGCTGTTCTTCAAGGCGGTGGACGCCCTGGTGGGCCTGAGAGTGAGCCGGGAGGCGGAGCTGGCCGGCCTGGACTACCACGAGGTGGCCCCGCCGGCTTACCCCGAGGGGCTCCAGAGCGCAGGCCTGGGCGGCCTGCGGGAGACCCAGCTGGCCCAGGCGGCCGGGCAGTCGTAGCCGGAGCCGGCGGCCTGGGGCCGGGGCGAGGGCCGGGGCAGGCGGCCGCGGCGGGAGCCGGGAAGGGCAGCCGAACCTCACCGGGCGGCGCTGGGGTACAGCCGGGCGGCGGCGGCCACCAGCGCCGCCAGCACCGCCAGCTGGACGGCCAGGTCCGTGCCCAGCCCCAGCACGCTGCGGCCGCCTTCCACCATCAGCGCCCGAAGCGCATCCACCTGGTACGTCAGGGGATTGAGCCGGGCCACGGCCGCAATCCACCCGGGCATGGCCGCCATGGGGTAGATGGCGTTGCTGGCGAAAAAGAGCGGCATGGTCAGCACCTGGCCGATGCCCATGAACCGCTCCCGGGTCCTCACCAGGCATGCCACCACCATGGAGAAGGAAGCGAACACGGCCGCCCCCACCCCCACGAAGAGCACCACACCCGCCAGCGCCACCGGCCGCCACGCCAGGTGCGCCCCCATCGCGGCCGCCACCGCGTAGACGATGAGGGCCTGGCTGAGTGCCCGCACTGCCGCCGACACGGCCTTGCCCAGCACCAGCGCCGGGCGGTAGGCGGGGCTGACCAGGAACTTGTGCAGGATGCCCAGGTCCCGCTCCCAGATGAGGGAGATTCCGTAGAAAATGGCCACGAACAGCACGCTCTGCGCCAAAATCCCCGGCGCCAAAAAGTCCAGGTAGGGCAGGCCTTCGCCGCTCAACCCCCGCAGCCGGGCCATCACCTGGCCGAACACCACCAGCCAGAGGGTCGGCTGCACCGCCCGGGTCAGCAG
>DATCLL010000134.1:0-8760 GCA_036563935.1 Limnochordales bacterium
GGCCTGGACATCGGCACCGACAAGCCCACGCCCGAGCAGCGCCGGGGGGTGGTTCACCACCTCATCGACGTGGTGGAACCCCACGAGCCCTTCTCCGCCAGCCGCTACCGGGAGCTGGCCCGCCAGGCCCTGGAGGGCATCCGGGCCCGCGGCCGCCTGCCCATTGTGTGCGGGGGGACCGGGCTGTACCTGCGCGCCTTTGTGGACGACTGCCTGGTGCCCCTGGGCCACGACCCCGAGCTCCGGGCCCGGCTGGAGCGGGAACTGGCGCAGCTGGGCAGTCAGGAACTGCACCGGCGCCTGGCCCGGGTGGACCCCCAGGCCGCGGCCCGCATCCACCCCCACGACGGGCGGCGCATCGTGCGGGCGCTGGAGCTGTACACCCTGTCGGGGGTTCCGCCCAGCCGGCTGCAGCAGGAGGCCCGGGCCCGGGCCCGGCCCCTGCCGGCCATCTGGTTCGGCCTGACCCGGCCCCGGCCCGAGCTGTACCGGCGCATTGACGAGAGGGTGGACCGGCAGGTCCAGCTGGGGCTGGTGGAGGAAACCCGCCGCCTGCTGGCATCGGGTCTGCGGGCAGGCCACACCGCCATGCAGGCGCTGGGCTACAAGGAGATGGCCCGCTACCTGCAGGGCCGCTGCAGCTTCGCCCAGGCCGTGGATCGGCTGAAGCGGGCCACCCGCCATTACGCCCGCCGCCAGTGGATCTGGTTTCGGGCCGACCCCCGCATCGAGTGGCTGGACCTGTCGGCGGCCGGCAGCTGGGAGCAGGCCATGCAGCAGCTGGCCGGCCGGGTGGTGCAGCGCCTGCGGGCCGCCACGTATACATGAACGGCCACGAAGCCGCCGAGCCCGCGGCCGTGGCGGTCGTTGCCATGACCGTCTTCGAGCAGGTGGCAGAAGGCGCCATGAGCCCGGCCCGGGCCCTGCAGAGCCTGCTGGGCAGCCCTGGCCCGGCCTGCGGGTCCGTCCCCGGCGGGACTGCCGCCGTTTCCCGCCAGCCGCCGGCCGGCCCGGTGCGCCTGGACGGGGAGCGCAGGGAGCCCGAGCGGGCCGGGGAGACGCTGGAGCAGGTGATGGCGGAACTGGAAGGCCTGGTGGGGCTTGCCCCGGTCAAGCGGGCGGTGGCGGAGCTCCGGGCGTACCTGGAGGTGCGCCGCCACCGCCAGGCCTGCGGGCTGGCCTGCGAGCCCATGGTGCTCCACATGGCCTTCAAGGGAAACCCGGGCACCGGGAAGACCACCGTGGCCCGGATCGTGGGCCGGCTGCTCCAGGCGCTGGGGGTGCTGGCCAAGGGCCACCTGGTGGAGGTGGAGCGGGCGGACCTGGTGGGGGAGTACGTGGGCCACACGGCCCAGCGCACCCGGGAGCAGGTCCGCCGGGCGCTGGGAGGGGTGCTGTTCATCGACGAGGCCTACAGCCTGGCCCGGGGCGGCGAGAAGGACTTCGGCCGGGAAGCCGTCGACACCCTGGTGAAGGCCATGGAGGACCACCGCCACGAGCTGGTCACCATCATGGCCGGCTACCGGGACGAGATGGAGCGGTTCTTGCGCACCAACCCCGGCCTGCGCAGCCGCATCCCCCTGGTGCTGGACTTCCCGGACTATACCGTTGCCGAACTGCTGCAGATCGCCGACCACATGCTGCGGGCCCGGGACTACCGCCTTTCGCCCGAGGCGCGCCAGCGCCTGGCCTGCGTGCTGGTGGAGCACCGCCTGGCCTCGTGGGACAACTTCGGCAATGCCCGGGTGGTGCGCAACGTGCTGGAGGCGGCCATCCGCCGGCAGGCCCTGCGGCTGCAGGCCCTGCCCCAGCCCACCCGGGAAGAGCTGATGCTGCTGCAGGCCCGGGACATCCCCGACCCGTGGGAGACGCTGACGGGGCTGGCGGGCGAGGGCCTGCCCCAGGCGTAGGCGGGGGACGAGCGTGGCCCAGGCCGCGGTGGTGGGGCGCCCCGGGGCGGGCAAGACCCTGTTTGTGCTGCGCTTTGCCCAGTGGTGTGGCTGCCGGCGGCTGGTGGTGACCGTCTCCACCCGCCCGGGGGCCCCGGGACTGCGGCGGGAACTCTCCCCGGCCGAGGCGGTGGCGCAGCTGGTGGGCCTTTCGCCGCCCACCACCCGTCGGCTGCAGAGCCTGGAGCTGGTGCACCGCAGCGGCAAGCACCTGCTGGCTGTGGAGCTGGTGGACACCGTGGGGCTCACCGACGACGTGCACCCCGAACCGGATCTGCGCCGGGGCATGGCGGACAGCCTGGCGGTGGCCCTGGCCAGCCGGGCGCTGCTCCACCTGCTGGACGGGCCCCGGGTGGCCCAGCAGCCGGGGCAGCTTCTGCACCCCGACGGCATCGACGCGCAGCTGGCCCGGCTGGGGGAGACCCGGGCCCGCTACGCGGCCCTGGTGAACAAGCTGGACCTCCCCGGAGGTGCCCGTGGGCTGGAGGAGGTGCGCAGGCTGTGGCCGGGGCGCACCGTCATCGGCATCTCGGCGCTGCACGGCTGGGGCTTTGAGCGGGTGCGCCGCTTTCTCCTGCGCAGTCTGCCCTGAGGCGCCGGGCAGGAGCGCCGGGGCAGGCAAAGGACGGGTCAGCGTGCCGGAGCTTCAAGCGTGGCTGGCAGCGGTGCTGTGCGCTGCCGCCATCAAGCTGGCCGATGCGGCTGCCGACGGGGAGGCCGGCGTGCTGGCCGCCGCCTCCGGAGCGTGGGTCCTGGTGCTGGTGGGCCTGGCGGCAGGCCTGCATCCCCGCTGGACCCTCCTCTTGTGCACGGCAGCCTGGTGCCTGGGCATGGCCCAGGCGGGCCCGGGCCCCGCCGCCGGCTGGCGACGCTGGCGCAGGGCCATCCTGGCCGCCCTGGTGGCCCTGGGGCCGGCCACCCTGGCCGGTGCGGCCGAGACCGCATGGGCCCTGGGAACCCTGGCGGCCGTGCAGGCGTGGGACCACTGGGTGGACCGGGACCGCCAACCCGTCCCGGAAGGCGCCGACCGGCGCGGCCCGGCGGTAGACCGTGCCCTCGCGCTGGCCTGGGTGCTGGTGGCCCTGTGGGCCGTCTGGTGGCGACCCCTGTCCAGCGCCCTGGTCTTCCTGGCGGCTGCGCCAGGGGAGGCGCTGGGGCGCTGGCTTGGGCCCCGAAGCGGCCTGGGCGAGCCGCCCGCCCAGGCCGGCACGCCTTGCCCGGACATGGACTGGGCCGGCTGAGGGCTGCCGCCGAGGGGTCGTTGACCCGCCACCGCAGGCCCGCCAGAAGGGAACGCCTGCCGGTGCGGGAACATGAAGAAGGGCCCGGGCCCCAGGCCCGATGGAGCGTGCAGGCCCGGGCGCCAGCCTGTGGAGGGAGGGCCGGCGGTGGCCTCGGCACTTCCCATCGTGAAGATGCACGGCCTGGGCAACTCGTACGTGTTCGTGGACCTGATGGACGGAAAGGTGCCGCAGGAGCTGGCCGATTGGCCTGCCCTGGCGCGGGCCGTCTCGGACCCCGGCACCGGCGTGGGCGCCGACGGGCTCATCCTCATCGAGCGGGGCGTGCAGGCGCCGGTGCGCATGCGCATCTTCAACGCCGACGGAAGCGAAGGGGAGATGTGCGGCAACGGCATCCGCTGCCTGGCCATGTACGTGCACCAGACGGGGCGCGCGCCCGAGCGCTTCGTGGTGGAGACCGCCGCCGGCCCCAGGCCCGTGGAGGTGGTGGAGTCTTCCCGCTTCGGCCGGGCCCGGGTGCGCGTGGACATGGGAGCACCCCACTCCACCGGCCCGGCGGGGGTGGCCCTGGGACAGCCCCTCACCCTGCAGGTGGAGCCGCACGGGCCGCTGACGGTGTGGCCCGTCTCCGTGGGCAATCCCCACGCCGTGCTGTTCGTGGAGGACACCGCCCACGCCCCCGTGCGGGAGCTGGGGCCCCTGGTGGAGCGGCATCCCCTGTTTCCCGGGCGGGTGAACGTGGAGTTCGTCACCGTGGTGGGCCCCGAGCGGCTGCGCATGCGGGTGTGGGAACGGGGTTCCGGCGAGACCCGGGCCTGCGGGACCGGCGCCTGCGCCAGCCTGGTGGCGGCCGCGCTCAGCGGCCGGGCCGCGCGCAGGGCCACGGTGGAACTGCTGGGCGGCCCGCTGGAGGTGGAGTGGACCGAGCAGGGTCGCATCTTCATGGTGGGCCCGGCCGAGCTGGTGTTCCAGGGGGAGCTGGACAGCGGCTGGCTGAGCCGGGCGCTGGGAAAGGAGCAGGGCGCGTGAAGCTGGCTTCTCGCATGGAACGGCTGCCTCCGTACCTCTTCGCCGAGATGGACCGGCGCATGGAGGAGGCCCGCCGGGCAGGGGTGGACGTCATCAACCTGGCCATCGGCGACCCGGACGAACCCACTCCCCCCTCCATCGTGGAGTCGCTGGGCCGCCACGCGGCCAACCCCGCCTACCACCAGTACCCGCCCTACCAGGGCCTGCGGGCCTTCCGGGAGGCGGTGGCCCGGTGGTTTGAAGGCCGCTACGGGGTGAAGCTGGACCCCGAGCGGGAGGTGCTGGCCCTCATCGGCTCCAAGGAGGGCCTGGCCCACATGGCCTGGTGCCTGGTGGAGCCGGGCAGCGTGGGGCTGGTTCCGGACCCCGGCTACCCGGTGTATGCCACCGCGGTGGAGCTGGCGGGCGGCGAGGCGGTGCGGGTGCCCCTGCGGCCCGAGCGGGGCTACGTGCCGGACCTGGCTTCGCTGCCCGAAGAGGTGTGCCGGCGGGCCCGGATCCTGTACCTCAACTACCCCAACAACCCCACGGGCGCGGTGGCAGACCTCTCCTTCTTCCAGGAGGCGGTGGAATGGGCCCGGCGCTGGGGCGTGGCCATCTGCCACGACGCTGCCTACAACGAGATCACCTACTCCGGCCGGCCGGCGCCCAGCATCCTGCAGGTTCCGGGAGCCATGGAAGTGGCCATCGAGATGCACTCCCTGTCCAAGACCTTCAACATGACGGGCTGGCGCATCGGCTGGGCCTGCGGAAGCCCGCAGCTGGTGGGGCTTTTGGGCACGTTGAAAACCCATCTGGATTCGGGGGTCTTCGGGGCCATCCAGATGGCCAGCGTGGAGGCCCTGGAGCAGTACGACCGCTTCATCGGCCCCATCCGGGAGCTGTACCGGCGCCGGCGGGACCGGGTGGTGCAGGCCCTGGCCGGGATGGGCTGGTCCGTGACGCCGCCCGAGGGGGCGTTGTACGTGTGGGCGCCGGTTCCGCCGGGTTGGGATTCGGTGCGCTTTGCCGCAGAGCTGCTCAGCCGCGCCGGGGTGGTGGTGACCCCCGGCATCGGGTACGGGCCCAGCGGCGAGGGCTATTTCCGCATTTCCCTGACGGTTCCCGACGCCCGGCTGGAACAGGCCCTGGCCCGCTGGAGGGAGCACGGGATCTGGTTCCATACCCCGCGGCCCGGCTGACCGGGTCTTGACCGCCGGGTGTTACTCCCATACAATGGCACAGGCGGCAGGCAGCGTCCATGACGGCTTCGCCTGCCGCCTGCCGAGCCGAGCTGAGCCCAGGGCAGATAGGACGGGAGCCGAGCGCAGATGAGGCCTTCTTCCCTCTCCCAGTTCCCCCCCTGCTGCCGCCTCCATCCCCGCCACAGGGCCCCGGAGCGGGCGTCGCTTTGGCGCGCGGGCCTGTGGCGCCACCTCTGGCGCTGAAGGCCGGGGCCCGGGCAGCTGGTGCTGCTCCGCCGGCCACCTCCTGGCACCCTTGTTTGCCCTTGGCGAACACTGCCGGATGGGGGAATGCCCGTGCACATTCACCCTTCGCCCCAACAGGCCCGGGAGCTCCTGGAGCGGGGAGAGGTGGTGGTGCTCTCCTCGGCCTTCATCGCCGACGGCCTGACCCCTACGGCCGCCCTGGCCCGGCTGGGACCCCAGCCGCTGGGCCGCTTCCTGCTGGAAAGCGCCGAGCAGGGGGAGCGGGTGGGCCGCTACTCCTTCGTGGGAGCGGGCGTTCGGGAGCTGGTCGCCTTCGACGGCACCCACGGCTTTGCCTTCGGCTGGGAGCCCAGCAGCGGGGGGCAGGTGGTGGAGCGGGCCCGCTGGCCCCAGCGGGACATCCTGGCAGAGCTTCGGGCACGGCTGAGCGACCTGCGCTGCCCCGCCCAGCCGGACCTGCCGCCCTTTTTCGGCGGCGCCGTGGGCTTTTTGGGGTACGACGTGGTTCGCACCATCGAGCACCTGCCCGACGGGCGGCCCGATCCCGTGGGCAGCTGGACGGCGGGCTTTCTGGTGGCGGACGTGGTGGTGGCCTTCGACCACTTCCGCCGTCTGGCCTACCTTCTCGCCCTGTGCCGCCGCCAGGAAGGGGAGACGGCCCGGCAGGCTTACGAGCAGGCGGCGGGCCGGCTGGAAGAGGTCCGGTGGAGGCTTGCCCGCAGCCCGGCCGGCGAGCTGGAACCGCCCCTGCTGGAAGCCCCGCAGTGGGCGACGCCGGTGCCGGCGCCGCCGGAGGACCCTCACTTTGTGGAGGCGGTCCGGCGGGCCAAGGAGTACATCCGGGCGGGCGACATCTTCCAGGTGGTGCTCTCCCGCCACACCCGGGTGCCGTGCCCGCAGCCGCCCCTGGCCGTCTACCGGCGGCTGCGGGCCATCAACCCGTCGCCCTACATGTTCTACCTGGAACTGGCCGACCCCCGCCCGGGCGGGGCCGCGCTGCACCTGGTGGGCGCCTCGCCGGAGGTGATGGTGCGCCTGCAGGGCCGCCGGGCCTGCCTGCGCCCCATCGCCGGAACCCGGCCCCGGGGCCGCTCCGAGGCGGAAGAGCAGGCGCTGGCCCGCCAGCTGGCCGAGGATCCCAAGGAGCTGGCCGAGCACATGATGCTGGTGGACCTGGGCCGCAACGACCTGGGCCGGGTATGCCGCTTCGGAACGGTGCGGGTCACCCAGCTGCTCACCGTGGAGCGCTACTCCCACGTGATGCACCTGGTGTCGGAGGTGGAGGGGGAGCTGGCGGAAGGGCAGGACGCCTTCGACCTGATGCGGGCCGTCTTTCCCGCGGGAACCGTCACGGGCGCCCCCAAGGTGCGGGCCATGGAGATCATCGACGAGCTGGAGCAGGAAGGCCGGGGCTTTTACGCGGGCGCCGTGGGCTACTTTGCCGCCAGCGGCGATGCGGACAGCTGCATCACCATCCGCAGCCTGGCCATCTGCCGGGGCGTGGCCCACGCGCGGGCGGGGGCGGGTATCGTGGCCGACTCGGATCCGGTCAGGGAGCTGTGGGAGACCCACCACAAGGTGTCGGCCGTCCTCAGCGCGCTGGCCTGCCAGGGCCAGCCGGTGGCGGCCGCGGCGGGGGGCGAGGGCCGTGCGTGACGCATCCGGGCGGGGCCCGGTGGTGGTCATCGACAACTACGACTCGTTCACCTACAACCTGGTGCAGTACGTGGGCGAGCTGGGCGAGGCGGTGGAGGTGTACCGCAACGACCGGGTGGGAGTAGAGCAGGTGCTGGAGCGCAGGCCCCTGGCCGTCATCATCTCCCCCGGCCCGGGCCGGCCCGAGCAGGCCGGCATCACCATGCCCCTTATCCGCCGCGCCTTGCCCGAGCTTCCCCTGCTGGGGGTGTGCCTGGGCCACCAGGCGCTGGGGGCGGTGCTGGGGGGGAAGGTGGTGCAGGCGCCCAGCCTGCTGCACGGCAAGGCCAGCTGGGTGCGCCACGACGGCCGCACCATCTTCCAGGGCCTGCCCAACCCCCTGCGCGCGGGGCGCTACCACTCCCTCTGCATCGCGCCCGACAGCGTGCCTGCGGAGCTGGAGGTGTCCGCGGTGGACGAAGAAGGGTGCATCATGGCGGTGCGCCACCGCCACTACCCGGCCGAAGGGGTGCAGTTCCACCCGGAGTCGGTGTTGACCCCCGAAGGAAAGCAGCTTCTGGGCAACTTCCTGGAACTGGCCCGGGCGTGGTGGGCCAACCGCCGCGTGCAGGCCGCGGAAGGGGTGCGGGCATGAACCTCAGGGAAGCCATCGCGCGCCTGGTGGAAGGCCACGACCTGGAGGAGCCGGAAGCCGAGGCGGCCATGGGAACCATCATGGCCGGCGAGGCCACCCCCGCCCAGATCGGCGCCTTTCTGGTAGCGCTGCGCATGAAGGGGGAGACCCCGGCGGAGGTGGCCGGCTGCGCCCGGGCCCTGCGGCGCTCGGCCCTGGCGGTGAAGGCCAGCACGGCCCGGCCCGTGCTGGACACCTGCGGCCCCGGCGGGGACCGCAGCTTCACCATCAACATCTCCACCGCGGCCGCCATCATCGCGGCAGCGGCGGGGATACCCGTGGCCAAGCACGGGAACCGCTCCGTCTCCAGCCGGAGCGGCAGCGCCGACGTGCTGGAGGCCCTGGGCGTTCCCCTGGCCCTGACCCCGGAGCAGGCGGCCCGCTGCCTGGAGCGGGCCGGCATCGCGTTCTTGTTTGCGCCGGCCTTCCACCCGGCCATGCGCCATGCCCAGGGGCCCCGCCGGGAACTGGAGATCCGCACCATCTTCAACCTGCTGGGCCCCCTGGCCAACCCCGCGGGGGCTCCGGTTCAGCTGCTGGGGGTCTACCACCCCTCGGCGGTGGACCTGGTGGCCGAGGCGCTGTTGCGGCTTGGCACGCAGCGGGCCCTGGTGGTGTGCGGACGGGAGGGCCTGGACGAGCTTTCTCCGGCCGGCCCGTCGGTGGCGGCCTGGGTGGAACCCCAGGGCATCCGCCGCTTCGAGGTGCGGCCCGAAGATGCCGGCCTTGACCCGGCGCCGCTGGAGAGCATCCGGGGCGGCAGCGCCCAGGAGAACGCCCAG
>DATCLL010000135.1:0-11570 GCA_036563935.1 Limnochordales bacterium
CCCTGGAACGTGGCGAAGGCCAGGTGCGGAACCCCGTACTCCCCGAAGGCCTCGCCCCCCACCCCCCGCATCACCAGGTGGGACAGCCCCCCGATCCAGCCGCCCACGTCGGGCCCGAAGGCCAGGGTGTACCCCCACAGAACCCACTGCATGGTCACCAGCAGCAGTGCGAAGAAGCTGTGCATGAGGGTGGACAGGACGTTGCGCTGGCTCACCAGGCCGCCGTAGAACAGAGCCAATCCCGGAGCTGTCATGAGCATTACCAGGGCCGACGACATGAGAAGCCAGGCCGTGTTGCCGGCGTCCAACATGGTACCGCCAACCCCCCGCAGAGAGAACCTATACGTATCGGAGACATGACAATGATAGGTCGCTAGCTTGCTGACGTCAACCTCACTTTCCCTGCGGGGAGCGGGAGGTGCCAGGCGGGGACGGAGAAGTGTCAGTTGCGGCGCCGCCCGGTCTGCCAGCGGCGGAGGGGAAACTGTTCGCGGTAGCGCTGCAGCCGCTCCCGGGACAGGTCCGCCACGGCCACGCCCTCCCGGGTACGACGGGCAAGCACCTGTCCGTCCGGGGCCACCACCAGCGCGGGAGCCCCGGGCCGGTTGGCCAGCGCCAGGTAGGCCTGGTTTTCCGCCGCCCGCGCGCGGGCGTACACCTCTGCCAGCCAGCTGTACTCGACGGGCCAAGCGGCGCACACCACGAAAAGCTCCACGCCCCGGTCCGCGTAGGCCCGGAACAGCTCCGGCACGTTGAGGTCAAAGCAGATGGCAAACCCGAGCCGCCATGCACCCAGGCTCGCCGTCACCCGCCGCCTGCCCGGCGTCACCCCGCCTTCCAGGGGCGGGTAGGGATACAGCTTGTCGTAGGCTGCCAGCTGCCCGCCGGGGCCCCACAGCCGCAGGCGGTTCACCAGGCGGCCCCGGGACTGCTCGTGAAGGCTGGCCGCAATCCAGATTCCGAGCCGGCACGCCTCCCGGGCCAGCGGTTGCCATCCCGGGCCGAACGGGCCCTGCCCCGGCCATGTCTCGGGCAGCACCACCAGCTGCGCCTGGCGTGCCGCTGCGCGCCGCACCAGCCGCAGGGCTGCGGGCAAGGTGGCCTCCGGGGGCTGGCGGGCGGCCAGGCTGAGTACCGCGACCCGTAGAGGGAAGGCGCAGTCCTGCTCCGGGGTTTGGGGCTGCGGCGGGGTCACGGCTTGCGCCATACGTAGACCCGCTCGAAAAACTCGCCGCTTCGCAGGCCGGTGCGGCGGTTCACGTGGCGCTGGAGCACGGCTTCGGTGGTCAGGCCCAGCTCGGCGGCCATCCCGTGGTAAAGCTCGTGCCGGTCGTGCACCACCACCACGTGGCCGCCCACCTCCAGGGAGCGGCAGACGTTGGCGAAGACAGCCTTGACCGCCTCGTAGTACTCCCGGGCGGCCGCCGGGCCGTGGCCCCGGTCGGGGCTTCCGATCTCTCCCTCTTCCATGACGGGAAGCTCCAGCAGTTCGTACGCATATCGGTGCTGTTCATGGTACCCGATCAGCCCGAGATATGGCGGAGATGTGATCACCGTGTCGCACGGAGGAAACTGCACCTGACGGGAGTCTCCCCACAAGATGTCCACACGCGCTTCCGTGCGGATGGCGGCAAACGCCCGCAGCCGTTCCAGCACGTCGAAGGTGTAGCGGCGCAGGAAGGGCAGCGCCCGCTCGGTGGGCTGGCAGATGCGCCGGTGCTTGCGGCAGTAGTACGGTTCCCGCTGGGGCTTTTCGGGGAAGTCCAGCTCGAAGTGGGTGGTCAGCCGGGCCGAACGGGCCGCCCGGGAGAGCACCACCCGCAGCACGTCCTGGTAGTGGTACTCCGGGATGAGGGCCCGGTACGCCAGCAGTTCCGCAAGGGCCGCCGGCGCGTACCACTCCTGCAGGTACGGACTGGCAGGGCCCGGCGGCTCTCCCGACGCCCGGGCCACGAAGGCGTGCGCCTCGGCCCGGGCCAGGATGCTTCTCAGTTCCCGCTCCAGAAGCTCAAGGTCGTATCGCCCGGTCTTGACCCGGCACAGCAGGCAGTTGAAGTAGCTCACGTCCGCCCCGCAGGCAGCCAGCCCCAGCGCGTTGGCCTCCACCAGGGTCGTGCCCGACCCGGCGAAGGGATCCACCACAACCCGCCGGGCGTACTTGCGCAGGAAGATCTCCACCAGCTGCGGGATGAACTTGCCCAGGTAGGGGTGCAGGCCGTGCACGTGCTTGGTGCGCAGCCGCTGGGGCAGGTCTCCTTCCCGCCAGTTAAGGTTCAGGCGCTCCAGGGGAGTCTCGGGGGTGACGGAGGCGAAGTCGGTGAACACCGGTTCGTCGCGGTACAGGGCCGACTGCGGCTGCATGAAACCGGCTCGCCCTCCTACACGGGGGCGAGAGTTCGACACGGCCAGCAGCAAGCCTGCCTGTCCTTGCGCGGACGGGAACTCACCGCCCGGAGACGGCCGTCGGTGGGCTGCAGGTGCCCAGCAGCACGCGAGCCCGTTCGCTTTCCGCCTGCCTCCCGGCCGTCCGGGCCCGCTGGATGAGCAGCTCCGCGGCCGCATGGGCCAGGCGGGAGGCCTGCTCGGGCAGGGAAGCCTGCGCCGTCACCACCAGCACGGGAGCCCCTGGAACCGGTCGGGCCGAAACCCGGTAAAAACGGTCGGGGCCCAGCGTTGCAGAAGCCAGCTGGCTCACCGCTCCCTGGAACTCCCGGGAGCCGGCAATCCCCGCGAGGGTTGCCGGCGAAGGCGCCATCACCAGAACCGACGCCTCGTAGGCTTGCAGCGGGGCAGGCGCCGAGGCAGCGGCCTGCAAGGCACCTTGATCAGCACCAGCCGCCCGGCCGCCGGACACCAGGCGCCATGCGAAGGCGCCTGCCGCCACCACGACCAGCAGCGCTGCGGCCGGCGCCGCACGGCGCATGGCCGGGTGGCGCCAGTGCGGCCCGGCGGATGCCGGCTCGCCGGCGCCGGAAAGGCTGCGGACAGACGCCGCGCTTTCCATGCCCGTCTCTCCCGTTGCCTGCGGGAAAAGGGTAGCATGACGGCCGCGCCGGGCGGTGGAGCCCGATGTCCCTGCCTTGCCGGACAGTTGTCATGTACCATTTCACGCGGGCGGGGAGACAGGGCGGCGCAGCTTCAGCAGGCGGGAGGAGTTGGCCAGGATGCCCAGGTCCGGCAGCGACTGCGCCGCGGCCGCCAGCGCCGGCGGGAGAAACCCCAGGGAGGCCAGGGTGAGCCCCAGCAGGTTGTAAACGGCCGTGAAGGCCAGGTTCCCCCGCACCACCGCCAGGGTGCGCCGGGCCACCTCGATGGCGTAGGGCACCAGGTTCCAGTCGTCGGTCATGAGGGCCACGGGCGCCGCCTCGATGGCGGCGTCGCTTCCGGCCGCGCCCATGGCGATGCCCACATCGGCCCGTGCCAGAGCCGGTGCGTCGTTAATGCCGTCGCCCACCATCACCACCCGGTGCCCCCTGGACTGGTACTCCTGCACCACCTGCAGCTTGGCCTCGGGAACCAGGTTCGCCCGGTAGCCGATCCCCAGCCGCTCGGCCACGGAGGCCGCCACCCCCTCGTTGTCCCCCGTCAACAGCTCCATGTGGCGCACGCCCAGGGCCCTGAGCCGCCGGATGGCCTGCGGAACCTCCGGCCGCAGCGTGTCGGCCGCCGCCAGCAGCCCCACCACCTGGCCGTCCCGGGCCACCATCATCACCGTCTTGCCCTGCGCCTGCAGGCGGGATGCGGTTACGGCCACCTGCTCCGGCAGGGCGGGCGGGGCGAGGGTTGTCGTGCCCTGCCCGTCCAGGGCTATCCGGGGCGAGAGACGGCTTACCGCCACCGTGTGGCCGTTCAGGCGGGCCCGCACGCCCGTCCCGGGGAGCGCCTCGAAGCCCTCGGGCTCCCGCACCTCGATGCCCTGCTCCCGGGCAGCGGCCCGGACGGCTTCGGCCAGAGGATGCTCCGAGTAGCGTTCGGCGCAGGCGGCCAGCTCCAGAACCTCCTGCCGGGTTGCCCCGCCGAAGGCCACGACGTCGGTAAGCTGCGGCCGGCCCAGGGTGAGCGTTCCCGTCTTGTCGATGAGCAGGACGTCGGCGCCGGCGAGAAGTTCCAGGTAGCGCCCCCCTTTGATGAGAAGGCCGGACCGGGCAGCAGCCCCGATGGAGGCCAGCACGGCCACCGGCGTGGCCAGGGCGAAGGAGCAGGAGCACGCCACCACCAGCACGGCGGCGGCGGCCAGGGGGTCACGGCGCACAAGAAGCGTCAGAACGGCCACCGTGAGCACCACCGGCAGGTAGTAGCCGGAGAACCGGTCGGCCAGGCGCTGCACCTCGGCCCGGTGCCGGTCGGACTGCTCCACCAGCCGGATGATGCGGGCGAAGGTGGTATCGGGCCCCACGTGGGTGGCCCGCACCCGCAGGCTCCCCAGCCGGGCCAGCGTGGCGGCGAACACCCGGGCACCCGGGCCTACCTCCACGGGCATGGACTCGCCCGTGATGGCCGCCTGGTCCACCACGGCCTGGCCGGCGACCACCTCCCCGTCCACGGGGATCTCCTCGCCCGGCCGCACCACCACTATCTCGCCCACCCGCACCTCGGCAGCAGGCACCAGCTGCTCGGCGCCGTCCCGCACCACCCGGGCGGTGCGGGGAAACCGGGCCAAAAGGCTGCGCACCGCGCCCCGGGCGCGTTCCGTGGTGAACTCCTCGATGAAGTCCCCGGCCCGCATCAGCAGCACCACCACCGCCGCGGTGGCCCATTCACCCACGGCGGCAGCCGCGAGAACTCCCAGGGTCATCAGGGTGCGGGAGGTGACCCGCCGCCGGCGGGCCGCGCGCAAGACGCCCCGGAACACGGGAAAGCCGGCGGCTCCGATAAAGAAAAGCCATGCCGGCCACGGCACCCTGCGGGTCAGCGCGGGCAAAAGCCCCAGCCATTCCCCCAGCACCACCACGAACAGCACGCCCACCACCAGGGCCCCCAGCAGCGTGAAGGCCCGGCGGGTGAAGCGATGGTGCTGCTCGTGGCGCGGGTTGTGGGGCGGCGGGCTTTGGCCGGAGCAGCCGGCGCAGCGGGTGCAACAGGCGTCAGCGGCGGGGGCCGCCGCGACTTCACCGGCCACGGATGGGATCCTCCTCCCCGTTTGCCGGAGGGGGCTGCCAGTGGGGGTTGTGCCGTCCGTGCCGGACGGAGCGGGGGGCGGGCCCGTGCTCTCGCTCGTCGGTGTATCGGGTACACAGGTACACGCCCCGGGCCACGTCGGCCAGCAGCTCCTCGGCCAGGGAGAGCAGCCGGGCCACCCGCTCGTCGCTGAGGCGGTACAGCACGTGGCGGCCCTGGCGTTCCCGGGCCACCAGGCCGCAGTCCAGCAGGCAGGCCAGGTGGCTTGAGACGTTGGGCTGACTGAGGCCGGTCTGCTCCACGACGGAGCTAACGGTGCGCGGCCCTGCCCGCAGCGACTCCAGGATGCACAGGCGGGACGGGTCGGCAAAGCCCCGGAAGAACTTGGCCTTGAGGGAGACCGGGTCGATGGCCGGCTGCAACAGCACGGGGGCACGCCCTTTCCGCACGATGCTCGTATGTTCGCATAATTATATGACTCCAACGGCTCCCGACGTCAACGAAAACCCACTGGAACTTGATTGGCAAGGTCTGAAGGAAAGCCCATACAGGCGTCCCTGTCCGTGCCAGAACGGTTACCTGTAACTTTCTCCCTGGCTCGTACTGGAACAGGCTGTGCCGGGGTCGGCCTGGGTTTGCGTGGGCCCCCGGACGGGCGTACCATCGAAGCACGAGCATGTCACCAGCCGCTGTGCCCGGCGCGCTGTACGGGGTTGCAAAAGGCGGGTGTGGGGAAGTGTTGAAGGAAGACCTTCTGCGGCTTCTGCGGGAGGATCCGGCCCTCCGGGACGAGGTGCGCCGACAGATTCTCAGTGAGGAATTGTTGGCCATGCCTGGCAAGGTGGACCAACTCCGGGCGGAGATCCACCAGGAATTCGCCCGGGCCTGGCAGTTCATGGCCAACCTCGCCGAGCGCCACGACCTCCTCACGGCACGCATGGACACCCTGGCGCAGCATGACGCGCGCCTGGCCGAGCGATTGGACGCGTTGGCCGCCCGAGTGGACGCCCTGGCCGAGCAGGTAGGCGCGCTCGCCGAGCAGATGGCTGTGCTCACGCGTAGGGTCGATGAGCTTACCGGCCGGGTCGATGACCTTACCCGGAGAATGGATGACCTTACCAGACGCGTCGATGAGCTGACCCGCCGGGTGGATGACCTGACCGAACAGATGGCCGTGCTCACCCGGCGGGTGGACACGCTGACGGAGCAAATGACTACGCTGACGCAGCGGGTGGACACCCTCACCGAGCAGATGACCGTCCTGACCCGCCGTGTGGATGAGCTGACCGAGCAGATGGCCGTGCTGACGCGCCGGGTCGACCGGCTGAGCGAACAGGTGGGCGCGCTGGCCGGCGAGGTGCGGAACCTCACTGTCCGAGTGGATACCCTCGCCAGCAAGCTGGGGCAGCTGGAGGAACGCTGGGGCCTGGCGCACGAGCAGCTGGCCCGGGACCTGCTCCCGGAGCTCCTGCGGCGCAAGGGCTGGAGGGTCGGCAAGGCAATGCCCCTGATGTTCAACGGTGAGGTCGACGTGGTGGTGCAGGTGCAGGTCGACGGCCGGACCTTCACGCTGGCTGCCGAGGTGAAGGGACGGGTGTGGAGCAGGGTACCGATGGAGGAAATCCTGTCCAAAGTGCGACAGCCGGCTTTCATGGCCGCTGCACAGCAGGCAGGCTTTTCCCTGCCCATCGTGCCGGCCGTCTTCGGCCTGGCCGTGTACGCGGGCGTGGAGGATCTCGCCAGGGAGACGGGGGTGGGGCTGTTCACTCCCCAGGGAGAGCTGGTGTCGCCGGTTCTACCGGAAGCTGTATAGGCCATTCCTGCAGCCGGCCCGGCACCCAGGCGGAACCGCCCCGGCCGGCAGGGCGCGAGAAGGGATGGTCCGGGGGTTGTCAAATATGCTTGCTCCGTGGCGAGCATATTTGCAACCCCGGGCCGGCTACTGGCATGCCTTGTGTGCGTCGCGGCCGCTGCCCTGGCCGCAGCCCACCCTTTTGTGGCTGCAGCACCACAGTCGGTGGATACCGTGGTCGTCGTGGCGGCCTCGGACCTGCAGTTTGCCCTGGAGGAGGTGGCCCGGGCCTTCGAGGAAGGCCACCCCGGGGTGCGGCTGCAGCTCTCCTTCGGCTCGTCGGGCAAGTGGTTCACGCAGCTCAGCCGGGGCCTGCAGGCCGACCTGTTCTTTTCGGCGGACGCCGAGTTCCCCCGGCAGCTGGAGCAGGCCGGCATGGTCGAGCCGGGAACCCGCAGGCTGTACGCGGTCGGCCGCCTGGTGGTGTGGGTCCGGCAGGACCTTCTGGGCCAGGCGCGCACCGCTGCCCGCTCCCAGACGGCCGGAGCCGCAGCACCCGCCGGCGTGCCGCCGCCCGCTGAGCCGGACATCGGCCCCGACCTGCTGCGGCACCCCGCTGTGACGCGCCTGGCCATCGCCAATCCCGTGCATGCGCCGTACGGGCGCGCAGCCCTGACGCTGCTGGAGCACTACGGCCTGGCCCGCCGCCTGCGGCCGGTGGACTGGCAGCACATGGAAGGCAGCCTGGACCGCTACTGGGACCTGCAGCCGCTGCGGGCCGGGAAGAGGTCCTTCGAGTTCGTGCTGGGTGAGAACGTCTCGCAGGCAGCCCAGCTGGCCCTGCAGGCCACCGGCGCCGGCATCCTGGCCCTCTCCGTCGTGCGCGGCTCCCCCCTGGAGTCCGCCGGGCGGTACTGGCTTGCGCCGCTGGACAGTCACCTGCGCCTGGAACAGGTCTACGTGGTGCTGCGAGGCCGAGCCAGGCCTGCGGTGCGGGCCTTTTACGAGTTTGTGGCCTCGCCCCAGGCCCGGGCCATCCTGCGGCGCTACGGATTTGTGCTGCCCGGTGAACTCCCGCCGTCCAGCCCCGTGGCCCCGGGCGGGGAGGCGAGCCTGTGAGGCCCTCCCCCCTGGCAGAGGCGCTGTGGCTCACGGCGCAGGTGGCCGGCCTGTCCACCGCGCTTTTGCTGCTGCTGGGAACACCGCTGGCCTGGGTGATGGCGACTCGGCCGCTGCGGGGCAAGTGGGTTCTGGAGGCCATCGCCATGCTGCCCCTCACCCTGCCGCCCACGGTGCTGGGGTTCTACCTGCTGGTGCTTTTGGGCCGGGGCGGGCCGCTGCACCGCCTGACAGGCCTGGAGTGGGCCTTCCGCATGGAGGGGCTGGTGGTGGCCTCGGTGCTGTTCAGCTTTCCCTTCGCGCTGAACACCTACCGGGAGGCGTTCCTGGCGCTGGATCCAGACCTGGTGCAGACTGCCCGCACGCTGGGCGCCTCGCCGTTCAAGGTGTGGCGGGAGGTGATCCTCCCGCTGACCTGGCCGGGGCTGGTGTCGGGGAGCCTGCTGGCCTTCGCGCACAGTGTGGGGGAATTCGGGGTGGTGCTCATGGTGGGCGGCAACATCCCGGGCAAGACGCAGACGGTGAGCATCTACCTGTACGACCTGGTTCAGTCGCTGCAGTTTGAGCGGGCCAACCGCCTGGCCGGCGGGCTTCTGGCGGGCTCAGTGCTCCTTCTGGGCGCGGCACGGCTTCTGGAGCGGAGGGGGCGCGCGTGGAGATCCACTACATCCTCCGCCGCCCCGTGAAGCTGGAGGCCCGCCTGGAGGTGAGGGGGTTCACCGTCCTTCTGGGGCGCAGCGGCTCCGGCAAGACCAGCCTGCTCAAGGCCATCGCGGGGCTGCTGGCGGCCGAAGGCCGCCCGTACGGGGGGCTTCCGCCGGAAAAGCGGCCGGTGGGGTACCTGCCGCAGCACTATGCGTTGTTCCCGCACCTGCGGGTCTGGGAGAACGTGGCTTTCCCGCTCCAGGGCAGCCGGCAAGGCCGGCGTCGGCAGGCTCTGGAGCTTTTGGAGCGGCTCGGGGTGGCCCACCTGGCCGAGCGGCGGCCGGCGGAACTGTCAGGCGGCCAGCAGCAGCGGGTAGCCCTGGCCCGGGCCCTGGCCCGCAAGCCGGAGCTGTTGCTTCTGGACGAGCCCACCAGCGCGCTGGACCCATCCACCCGGGAGGCCGTGATGGCCCAGCTGGTCTCCCTGGCCAGGGACACCGGAACGCCGGTACTTGCCGCCTCCCACGACCCTGCCGTGGCCCGCATGGCAGACCGGGTGGCCGTGCTGGCCGAAGGCAAGGTGGTGCAGCAGGGAACTCCCGACGAGGTGTTCGGGCGGCCGGCGAGCCCCGAGGTGGCCCGCCTGGTGGGAGTGGAGAACCTCCTGGCGGCCCGGGTGGCGGCTGCGCAAGGGGAACTGGCTCTGCTTGAGACCCCCGTGGGCCCGCTGTGGGCCCGCCGGCCGGGGCCCCGAACGGAGCAAGCGGCCAGGGTGCCGCCCCTTGCCGAGGGCAGCGCAGCGGTGGTTGCCCTTCACAGCCGGGACTTGGTGCTGGAACCTGCCGGGGCGGCCCTCAGCGGCACCCTGCCGGCGCAAGGCGCGTCAGGGACTGCCGACCCCCCGAACCGCCTGCCGGGCGTGGTGGAGGCGGTGTGGCCGTGCGGGCCTGAGGTCCGGGTGCAGGTGCGCATCGGGGTGCCGGGCTGCAGGCACAGGCCGTCCAGCCCGGCGGCTGGGTCAGCCTTGCAGGCCGTCGTCCCCCGGCACGTTGCGGCACAGGTCGGAGTGCGGTCAGGGCAGGCGGTTTGGGTGCTGGTCGCACCGGAGCTTGTGCACGTGATGCCCGCCGACGAGACGGCCGGCGGCGCGGGTGCTGAGTACGCCCTGGCGGGCGGGAGGGCGCTGCCGGGCAGCGGAAGGGCGGTGGCGGCGGGTGCGGGGCCGCGGCGCTAGGGCTGGCGGCGAAGGGGTCTCCATCGGGGCAGGCAACCGGGTGAGGGAGCTGCGGGAGCGCCGGGGGCTCAGCCAGCAGGAGCTGGCCAGGGCAGCCGGCGTCAGCCGCCAGACCGTGAGCTACGTCGAGACGGGGGTGTACCTCCCGTCGGTGGCCGTGGCGGTGCGCATGGCGCGGGCGTTGGGCGTCACGGTGGAGGAGTTGTTCCCGCTGCAGGAGCCGCAGTCCGCCATTGAGGCAGTGCCAGGCGGGCAGCTGCCCGTGGGGCCGGCGGTGCCGGTGGCCGTGGCCCGGGTGGGGGCACAGTGGGTGGCGTATCCGCTGGCCTGCACCCACGCGCTGGGAACGGGCCTCGCGGCCGCTGATGGCGTGGCCGTGGGCGCTCTGGGGGAGCCGGCCCGGGTACGGGTGCAGCTGTGGAACGAGGTGGCAGCGCTGGAGCGCACGGCGGTCGTGGCCGGGTGCGCGCCGGCGCTGGGCGTGTGGGGCAGGATCGCCGAAGGGCTGCGCCCCGGGCTGCGGGTTCTGCACCGCCACGCCAACAGCGAGCAGGCCCTGCGCCTGCTGGCGAGTGGCCAGGTGCACGTGGCCGGTGTGCATGTGTGCGATTGGCATACGGGGGAATGCAACCTCCCGGTAGTGCGCCGCCTGCTGGCCGGCCGTCGCGCCGTGGTGTTCAGCCTGGGCACCTGGGAGGAAGGGTTGGTGGTGCGCCCCGGCAACCCCCTGGGCCTTGCCCGGCCGGGCGATTTGGGCGGCGGGCGGGGGCGGGTACGGCTAGTCAACCGGGAGCCTGGATCCGGGGCCAGGGCGTTGCTGGAGGCGGCGCTGCGCGAGGCAGGGATACCGCCCGATGCGGTGGCGGGGTTCCACGGGCCGCCGGCCCACAGCCATCAGGAGGTGGCCCGGGCGGTGGCGCTGGGGGCGGCGGACGCCGGCGTCAGTTCCGGGGCTGTGGCAGCGCTGTTCGGCCTGGACTTCGTTCCGTGGCGCCAGGTGCGCTACGACCTGGTGGTTCTGGCAGAACACCTGGATGAGGCCCCGGTGCGAGAGCTGCTCGCCACCCTGGCGGACCGCAGGGTGCGCCGCCAGCTGGAAGCGGTGGGCGGCTACGACACCCGCTGCACCGGTGAGGTGGTGGCCCGTACAGGGCCGGGGTGGCAGGCACCGGCGTAAGGTTCGGTCGGTCGAATGGGAACCGAGAAAACAAGGCGGGCGGCCGCGCCCTGGGGCCGCGGCCGCCCCATTTTACGAGGAAGGCAGTCCCGCCAGCGCACGGGCAGCCCCGGTCAGCTCCACGATGTGCAGGCCCGTGCCGGCCCGGTCAGCCAGGTACACGTAGCCCCGGTCGTCGACTTCCACGTTGTTGGTCTGGATGGCCACCTTGCACTGGCGCTGGCCGCCCACGGTGATGCAGCGGGGTTCGGTGGTGGACGTGGTGGCAGGGATGTAGAAGCCCACCTCCCGGGGGCGGTACGGGTCGGTGACGTCCACGGCCCGCACGCCGGCATTGAAGTACGGGAAGAAAAGGAGCTTCTTGTAGAACAGCGGCGTGAAGGACCAGTTCACCGAGTGAGGCCCGAAGCGTCCGCCCCGCTCGCAGAAGTTGCCCGAGGACTCCGGAACCTGGAAGTTAGCCACCCCGAAGGGCCTGGTCTCAT
>DATCLL010000136.1:0-8403 GCA_036563935.1 Limnochordales bacterium
GGTCCCAGTCCTCCAGCACGGGCGAGGCCACATACACCGGCCGGGCTCCCGACAGCACCAGCGCTGCCAGGGCCGAACGGTGGCACTGGCGGGGAAGCACCACCGTGGCGCCGGGGGTGCACACCGACAGGAACGCCGCCAGCACCCCGGCGGTGGCTCCGTTCCACAGAAGCCAGCTGCGCTGCGCACCCCAGGCCCGGGCGGCCGCCTGACCGGCCTGCTGGACCAGGGCGCTGAGGCGGTGCTCCCAGGCCGGCGCCCAGACGGCGTCGCCGCCGTCCCACTCCCAATCCAGCAGGCCGGGTGCGCCATCGGCGGGAGCCACGACCCACCGGCCCCGCTTGTGTCCCGGGGTGTGAAAGACCGTGGGCCTGCGCGCCGCCGCCTGGCGGAAGGCCTCCGTCAGCGGCAGCCCGCCATGCCGCGCGCCGGCCGCCTCTACCGCCAACCTGCTCTCATCGCCTCCCGTACCTCACTTTACCCCCCGGGACGGCGCCGGTAAAGGATCCTGGCCGTTACGCGCCCGTGCTACAATCAAGCCGCCCATGGACGGCCAGGTGCCGCAGCCACCCATCCCCGGGGCCGATGCGGCCCCCCCGGCCACCACCCGGCAGCGCCTGCTGCAGGCGGCCACCCGGGTGTTCGCCCGCCGCGGCTACCACCGGGCCACCGTGGACGAGATCGTGGCGGAGGCCGGGATCTCCAAGGGGGCGTTCTACTTCCACTTTCCCAGCAAGGAGGCCCTCTTCTTCCACTTGGTGGAGCACTTCGCCACCCGCATGGCCACCGACATCCAGCAGGCGGTGGAACAGGCCCGGGGCGCCCAATCCCGGGTGGAGGCCGCGCTGCGGGCCGGCGTGCGCACCTTCTCCCAGCACCCGGAGCTGGCCCGGGTTTTCCTGGTGGAGTCCGCGGCGGCCAGTCCCGAGTTCGAGCAGCGTCGAAGGGCCTTCTACGACCGTTTCTGCTGGCTCATCCAGACGTACCTGGACCAGGCCGTGCGGGACGGGGACATCCCGCCCCTGGACACGGAGCTGGCGGCCCGGGCCATCCTGGGCGCGGTGGCCGAGGTGGTAGCTCACCGCCTGGCGTCCCACGAGCCGCACCGGCTCCAGGACGACGTGCCCGAGCTGGCCCGGTTCATTCTGCGGGGAGCAGGGTGGAGGCTGTCCCGGTGAGCAAGGCCGTCACCGGCCCAGGCCAGGCCGCATCCCTGGCCGGCTGGCCGGGGACCGCTTCCCTGTGCCCCGGAGAAGGGCTGCTGGTGCCTGTGCTGCCGGTGGTGGCGGCCACCCCGTGGCTGGCCGAGGGGGCCGCCCCCGCCCCGGGCCGGCTGGCGTGGATGGCGGTGGCCCTGGCCGGCGTTCTGGCTACGGCCCGCCTGGCGGACGCCCTGGCCGAGGGCGCCGCCTCCTGGTCACGGCAGCTCTCCCGCATGGCAGCCGCCGTGGGTGCCGCCCTTGCCCTGCTGTACGCCGCAGCCCGGCTGGAGCCCGGCTCCCTGGCCTGGTCGCTGGCCTTGCCCCTGGGGATGGTGATGGCTTCCTCCCTGCGCCGCTGGGGAACGGGCCCGACGGGTCCCGTTGCCTGCAGCGCCTGGGCCGCGACACGGGCCCTGTTCGTCCTCTGGGCGTGGGCGGCCCTGCGGGGCGTTCCCGAAGGGCCGGCCTGGCTCCTGGCGGCCGGCACCGCCCTGTGGCTGACCGGCTCCGCGGTGCTGTACGAGCCGGCCGGGCCTGCCAGCGTGGCGGCCGCCAATGCGGCCCTGGCTGGTGCCCTGGCCCTTTCGGCGGCGGCCGGATGGGCGGCAGGCCGGGAGCGCTGGTACTTCGCAGGCCTGGCTGCGGCCTGCGTGGTTTTGGGGCTGCGCCAGCGCCTGGCCGCCCGGCAGGCCCGGCGGGGCCGGTGGTTACCCGGCATGTGGGTGTGGGACCTGGTGGCCGCCGGGCTGGCCGCAGCCGGCATGGTGGCCGACGTTTACCTGGCCCCGCCCCTGGCGTAGCCGCCCTTCGCCGCCATCCCCTTGGCCGGCCCCCGCCGCTTCGGCCGCCATGCGGGCCGCCAGCTTCAGCAGGTACACGTACCGCCGCTCCGCGGCCTGCAGCGCGAAGATGGCCGAGTCCACCAGCTCCGGCTCGGTGGCGAACTCGAAGGCGTTGCGGGCTGCCAGCCAGTCCGCCCGGGCCCTCTCCACCAGCCTGGCCAGATCCGCCGGCACGTGGGGCGGCAGCGGGACGGCGAACGCGGACGCCACGGCGTGTCCCCCCGCCCGGGAAGCTTGCCGCCACCAGGCTATGCCGCCGGCAGGCGCCGCATGCAGCCCGGCCGGCCGCATGCCCGGCCAGCCCGCCCCTCCGGCACCGCCCTGGCCTCGCTCACCCTCGCACCCCCGCCAGTTCCCGCTACAGCTCGCGCCGCCCCTCCAGGGCCCTGGCCAGCGTCAGCTCGTCCAGGTACTCCAGGTCCCCGCCCACGGGCATGCCGTGGGCCATGCGGGTCACCCGGATGCCCAGCGGCTTGACCAGGCGGGCCACGTACATGGCCGTGGCCTCCCCCTCCACGTTGGGGTCGGTGGCCAGGATGATCTCCCGCACTCCCCCGCCCGACAGGCGGGCCAGAAGCTCCTTGAGCCGCAGCTGGTCAGGGCCCACCCCTTCCAGGGGGGAGATGGCCCCGTGCAGGACGTGGTAAACTCCCTTGAACTCCCCGGTGCGCTCCATGGCCACCACGTCCCGGGGCTCCTCCACCACGCAGATGACCCCGTGGTCTCGGCCGGACTGGGGCCGGCACAACCGGCAGGGATCCTCGTCGGTGAGGTTGCAGCAGACCGAGCACAGCCGGGTCTTCTCCCGGGCTTCCACCAGGGCTGCGGCCAGGCGGCGCACCTCGTCGGCCGGGCGGCGGACCAGGTAGTACGCCAGGCGCTGGGCGGTCTTGGGCCCGATGCCCGGAAGCCGGCTCAGCTCCTCGATGAGGCGTGCGATGGGACGGGGGTATTCCACCGGCTTTTCTCCCGTCCTGAGTCTCCCGCGCGCATGGCCTCAGCCCAGGGGCGGCATGCCGGGAAGGCCGCCCAGGCCCAGCTGGGAGGTGAGCCGGGCCATCTCCCGCTCGCTCATCTCCCGGGCCTGGCGCATGGCCTCGTTGACCGCCGCGACCACCAGGTCCTGCAGCATCTCCACGTCGCCCGCCTGCACCACGGAGGGGTCGATGCGCAGCGAGCGCAGCCGCAGGCTCCCGTCCATCTCGGCCCGCACCGCTCCTCCTCCCGCCGAGCCTTCCACGGTGCGCTCGGCCAGCTCCTGCTGCAGGCGCTGCAGCTCTTCCTGGAACTTCTGCAGCTGCTTGAGGGCCCGGGCCATCTGCATGGGGTTCGGCAGATTGGGGGGCATGGCGCTCGCCTCACCTTCCACCGGAGTCGGGATCCAGCTCCTTGAGCAGCCGCCCCCCCAGAACCCGCAGCACCGCCTGGAGGGTAGCCGCGTCGAACTCCCCATCCCCCGAGCCCGCCTGGGGCCCCGAGGACGCCGGGAGCCTGTCGGGGAAGTCGCCGGACGGCCGCAGGCCCGCCTCCGCGGCCGCCGGCCCCGAACCCGGCTGCGGCGGGCTGGCCGCCTCAGGCCGCTGCGGTGACTGCCATGGCTGCGGTGGCTGCGGAGGCTGCGACGCCTGCAGCGGCTGCAGCGGCTGCGGCGGCGGCTCCGGCGGCAACTCCGGCCCCACCCGCTCGCCGTCCAGGCGCTCGGTGCGGAGGGTGATGGGCTTTCCGAACAGCCGCATCAGCACCTTCTCCACCACCGCCCGGGCCTGGGGCTCCTCCACCGCCGCCCGGTGGAACTCCCGGTCCGCCGGGAAGCCCACCACCACCGTCAGCCCCTCCACCCGCACAGGACGGCCCTCCCGCAGCAGGGCCTCCACCCGGGCGGCCATGCGCCGCTGCTGGCTTTTCAGGGCGGCCAGCACCTCGGGCCAGCGGGCCTCCACCGCCTCCAGTGACCAGTCGGCCGGCGCGGCCGGCTGCTGGCGCACCTCGACGGCCGGCGGCACTGCGGGCGGCGCCGCCGGAGGCGCTGCGGGCGCCGCTGCCGGCGCCGCGGCCGGCGCCGGGGCGGGCGCCGGGGCGGGAGCCGGGACAGCCGCTGGCGCTGGCGCAGCCGGGCGGGCCGCCGGCACCGCCGGCCGGGCAGCAGGCGCCGCCGCCACGTCGGCCATCTTCCACAGGGCCAGCTCCAGGCCCAGGCGGGGGTCTGGCGCCCACCGCATGAGGGACTCGGCCTCCACCAGGACCTCCATGACCCGGGCAAGCCGCCCCAGGGGAACGGCCGCAGCCACACGGGAAAGCTGCTGCTGGCGCACGCTCGGCTCATCCGGCTGGCCCTGGCCCTGGTCCTGACCCTGGCCCTGACCGCCCCGGGCCGTTCCCCCGGCAGCTGCCAGGGCCTGGCGGACCGCCGCCTCCCGCACGAAGGCCAGCAGGTCCCGGGCCAGAACCCGGCCGTCCACCCCCTGCACCTCCACCACCTGCTGCAAAAGCTCCAGGCCCCGGGCCACGTCGCCACAGCCGTACGCCAGCGCCAGCTCCGCCAGGCTCTCCGCCTCCACCAGCCCCAGCACCTGCGCCACGGCGGCCTCATCCAGCACGCCGTCCCGGTAGGCGGCGCACTGCTCCAAAAGCGCCAGGGCGTCCCGGGCCGCGCCGTCGGCGTGGCGGGCGATGAGTTCCAGGGCCGCGTCCTCGGCAGGGATGCCCTCCTCCCGGGCCACCCGCTTCAGGTGGCGGACCAGTTCCGCAAGGGGCAACCGCCGCAAATCGAAGCGCTGGCAGCGGGACAGGATGGTGGCGGGCAGCCGGTGGGGCTCCGTGGTGGCAAAGATGAAGAGAACGTGGGAAGGGGGCTCCTCCAGCACCTTCAGGAGGGCGTTGAAGGCCTCGTGGGTGAGCATGTGCACCTCGTCGATGATGTACACCTTCCGGGCCGACTGGGCCGGGGCGTAGCGCACCCGCTCCCGCAGCTCCCGCACCTCGTCGATGCCCCGGTGGGAGGCGCCGTCGATCTCCACCACGTCCAGGCTGGTCCCGGCGGTGATGGCCACGCACGAGGGGCACTGGTTGCACGGCTCGGGCGTGGGGCCTTGCTGGCAGTTGACCCCCTTGGCCAAAAGCCGCGCCAGGGTGGTCTTGCCCGTGCCCCGGGGCCCGGCGAACAGGTACGCGTGGGCCACCCGGCCCGTGGCCAGGGCGTGGGTGAGGGTGCGCACCACGGGCTGCTGCCCGAGGACGTCCTGGAAACGCTGGGGCCGCCACTTGCGGTACAGGGTCAAGTAGCGCAACAGGCGCTCACCGAACCTCCGGTTCGACGGGCCGGGGGCCTCGCCTGCCCCCGTGGCCGGGGCCGGCGGCCGGCCCCCTGCAGCAAAAAGCCTGCCGGAGCCGCTCCGGCAGGCCGAACCATTCCCGAAGATGGCCGTGCACCCGCCGTTGACAGGGCCCCTCCGGGCGGAATCCCGGCCGGTGGCTCAGGCCAGGCTTCCCTGCGGCACCCAGGGCGCCTCACTTACCGTTGCTTCCTCCCGGACCTGGCGGGGTTCGTGAGACCCTGCTGCGCAGGACCCAGCCCTCAACGCTCCGTGCCGGGCCCGGTCCCCACAGGAGCCTGCCGCGGGCGGGAGTTCGACCCCGCTACAGCGGATTGCGGGTACAGGGCACCGCTACCTCCCCGTCTAGCACGGCCAAACCGAAAGCGACGCCGGACGGCGCCGGGCCACGCTCCGGCAGGGCCCTGCCCGCGTGCGCCCCTGCGCCGTGTCTTCCATTATAGCACCGGCCTCCCTCACCGGTCCTGCGCCCTGCCCGCGGGCTCGGCGGAAGCTGCCCCGGCGTGCCGGGCACGGCTCAGGCGCACGGCGGCGAAGACGGCCGCGGCCACCAGGGTGGTGGCCGGCCCCGAGGGGATCCCGACGTAGTACGAAAGGTACAAGCCCGCCGCGGAGGCCCCCACCGCCACCGCCACCGATACGGCCGCCATGGAGACCAGCCTGCGGGCCACCAGCCGGGCCGCCGCTCCCGGGACCACCAGCATGGCCACCGTCATGGTGACCCCCACCGTCTGCAGCGCCAGCACCGTGGTGACGGCCAGCATGCCCAAAAGCAGAAGCTCCACCGCCGCCACGGGAACCCCCAGCGTGGCAGCCAGCACGGGATCGAAGCAGACCGCCGCCACCGGGCGCCAGAACGCGGCAGCAAGCCCCACCAGCCCCGCTGCCAGCACCGCCGCCCGGTGCAGCTCGGCAGGGCCCACCCCCAGCACGTTGCCGAACAGCAGGTGAGCCAGGTCCACGGCGTAGGTGCGCCGCAGGCTGATGATGGCCACCCCCAACGCCAGCGCCGCCGCCATCACCACCCCGATGGCGGTGTCCTCCCGCACCCGCTGTTCCCGGGAGGTGGCCCAGACCGCTCCGGCAGCCACCAGCGCCGCGGCCAGCCCGCCCCAGAACAGGGCCAGGCTGTCGCCGCCTCCCCACAGGTACGCCACCGCCACCCCGGGAAGGATGGCGTGGGCCAGCGCGTCGGCCAGGAACGCCATCCCGCGCACCACGGCGAAGGTGCTGCCCAGCCCGCTGGCCACCCCCACCAGCACCGACGCCGCCAGGGCCTGGCGCATGAAGGGATAGCGCAGGGGTTCCGCCAGCCAGCCGAACACCTCACCCATGGCCTTCCCCCCTGCCGGCGGCCCGAACGGCCCGGGGAGGGCCGTCGGCCAGCAGCCGGCCCCGCAGCACCAGCACCCGGTCGAACCAGCCGCTCTGTTCCACGAAGTCCAGGTCGTGGGTGGACATGAGCAGCGCCGCTCCCTGGTCCCGCAGCCGGGAGAGGGCCTCCACCACCCCGTTCTGCGCGGCCGGCTCCACGCCGTGGAAGGGCTCGTCCAGCAGCACCAGCGGCGCCCGCTGGGCCAGGGCCCGGGCCAGGAAGACCCGTTGCTGCTGCCCCCCGGACAGCTCCTGGATGGGCCGCCCCGCCATGCCTGCCATCCCCACCTGCTCCAGGGCCTGCAGGACCGCCTGCCGGTCCCGAAGGCCGGGCGGACGCCACAGGCCCAGGCTGGGAAGGCGGGCCATCATGACCACGTCGTAGACGGTGGCGGGGAAGTGCCAGTTCACCGACTCCTTCTGGGGCACGTAGGCCACCAGCGCCCGGGCGCGCCCGCCGCCCGCCCGGCCTGCCCCACCACCCCGCAGGCCCTGGCCCAGCACGATGCTGCCCGACCACGGCCGCAGCAGGCCCGCGATGCACTTGAACAGGGTGGTCTTGCCCGCCCCGTTGGGGCCCACCACGGCCACCCGCTCGCCGGCGGCCACCTGGAAGCTGACCCCCTCCAGCACCACCCGGCCGCCGTAGCCGGCCCGCAGCTCCTGCACCTGAAGCACCGTCCCCGGGGACGGGAGACCATGCGCCCGGTCAGCGCCCACGGCCCAGCGCCTCCACCACGCGCGCCACGTTGGTGCGCATGTACTCCTGGTAGGTGGCCGCCCCGGATCCGGCCGGCCCCAGGGAGTCGGAGTGCAGCACCACCACCCTGGCGCCCAGGGCCCGGGCCAGCTGGCGCACGGCCGGCGCCGGCACGGCCGAGTCGGTGAACAGGACCCTCACGCCCGCCTGCTGCAGCCGGTCGGCCAGCCGGGCCAGCTGGCCGGCGGACAGCTGCTCCAGGTCCGCCCCGCCCTGCACCAGCGAACCCACCCCCCGCAGGCCGTACTCCCGGATAAACGGCTCCAGGAACGGATGGGAGGTGACCACCAGCCGGGACTGGGGCGCCAGCTCCGAAACCCGGGCCCGGATCCAGCGGTCCAGCTCCTGCAGCTGCGCCAGGTACGCCCAGGCCCGGCTCCGGTAGCCCTCAGCCCCCTCGGGGTCCAGCTCCCGCAGAACTCCCTCCAGCTCCCGCACGGCCTGCATGGCCAGGGGCACGCTGGTCCAGAAGTGCGGGTCGCCGCCCAGCTTCGGGGCCAGTTCCACCACGCGGGAGCGGGAGCGAGCCTGCAGCATGAGCCGGGACAGCGCCGGCCCTTCCAGCCCCGGGCCCGCCAGCACCACCAGCCGGGCCCGCTCCACCCAGGCCGCGTCGGCGGGCGAGGGTTCGAAGGCGTGGGCGTGGGCTCCCGGCGCAAGCAGGGCCCGCACCTGCCAGCGAGCGCCCCCCAGCTCCTCAAGCCAGTCCGCCAGCACCGTGGTGCTGGTCACGGCCACAAGCGCCCCATCCGGGACTGCCTGCGGCCCGGACGACCGGCCGGGCGCCGCGGCCGACGCGGCAAGCCAGCCCGGCGTCACCGCCGCCGCTGCCACCACCCACACCACCAGGGCCGCCGCTGCGGCCCCGGCAGCAAGCCGGCACCCCCGTTGCC
>DATCLL010000137.1:0-5729 GCA_036563935.1 Limnochordales bacterium
GCCCCCTGCTCCGCCAGCACCATGGCCAGCTCCTCCAGCCAGCCGGCCAGCCGCTCCGGCTGCACAGGCACGGCCGCCTCCAGGGGCAGCCGCCGCACCAGCCACGTGCCCGGGCCGAACACCTCCAGCTCCAGCCCGGCCCCGGCCAGCCACTCCCGCAGCTCCTCCAACACGTGGCTGGCCAGGGTGGAGACGCGCACCTGCACCGGCGACAGCAGGGGCTGGCTCGGGGCGGGCCTGCCCTGGCGGCGTGCCTGCTGGAACCTCTCGAACAGCAGCCGCTCGTGGGCCACGTGCTGGTCCACCACCAGCAGGCTTCCCTGCCATTCGGCCAGGATGTACGTGGCGGCCAGCTGGCCCAACACCCGGGGAGCTTCGCCGAACAGGGGCATGGGAGGTGCCGTGACGGGCCCCTCCGCGGCGGGCAGCGGCAAAGCTGCCGGGCTGTCGAACCCGCCCCTTGCGGCCTGCGGGCCGTATGCGGCCCGGGGTTCGCCGACCGCCGCAGTGGCTGTCCAGGGGCCGGCCTGCACGGGCTCCTGCGGCGGTGGTTCGGCCTGGCCGGCGCCCCACGGCGCCCCGGGCTGCAGGCGTCCCGCGGTCCCGGAAAGTTCCACGGGGCGGGCCTGGCGCACCAGGGCGGCCCGGACCGCCTGCACCAGGCAGGCGAACACCCTGCGCTCGTCCCGGAAGCGCACCTGCACCTTGGTGGGGTGGACGTTGACGTCCACCCAGGCCGGCTCCACGGTCACGTACAGGGCCGCCACCGGGAACCGGCCCGGGGGGAGGGCACTCTCGTAGGCCCGGCAGGCAGCCAGGGAGAGGAGGCGGTCCTCCACCCACCGGCCGTTCACGAAGCACCACAGGGTGCTGCGGGTGGGCCGGTGCTCCCCCGGAGGGCTCACCAGCCCCTGTACGGCCACGGTTCCCTCGTGGTGGTGCACTTCCAGCATGCGCTCCGCCAGCTCGGGCCCTACCAGGCAGGCCAGCACCGAGCGCGCCGAGCCGTCGCCGGGGGTGCTCCAGCGCAGCCGGCCGTCCAGGCGCATCTCGAAGGCCACCTCAGGCCGGCTGAGGGCCAGACGGGCTGCCATCTCCAGGCACGCCCGCCGCTCGGCGGGAGGCTGGCGCAGAAAGCGCCGCCGGGCAGGGGTGTTGAAAAACAAATCCCGCACCTGCACCCGGGTTCCCGGAGGGCAGCCCACGGGGCCCCACTCCAGGGCTGTGCCGCCCCGCACCCGCACCCGGAAGCCCGCGGGCGCATGGGGCGGCCGGGTGGTGAGCTCCACGTCGCTCACCGCGGCGATGGCGGCCAGGGCTTCGCCCCGGAAGCCCAGGGTGGAGATCCCGCCGTGCAGCTGCTCGGCCGAGGAGAGCTTGCTGGTGGCATGGCGGGCGAAGCACAGCCGGGCGTCGTCGGGTTCCATGCCCTCCCCGTCGTCCTGCACCGCTATGTCGTGGCCGGGCCCTGCCACCTCCACCCGGATGCGCCGCGCCCCGGCGTCCAGGCTGTTTTCCACCAGCTCCTTGACCACCGAGGCCGGCCGTTCCACCACCTCACCGGCCGCGATGCGATCCACCAGGTCGGGGCCCAGGATGGCGATCTTGCCCATGGTGGTTCATCCCGTCTGCGTCGGCGAACAACGGCGCCTGCTGCACCACAGCCTCGCCCGGGACGGCTACCGGAGGTCTGCCCCTGGCAGGCGGGGCTGGCGCGGGCACGCCCGGGGCAGGGCGGGCCCGGCCGGCCGCTGCCTGTTCCAGCTGGCGCAGCACCTGCTCGGCCCGGCGCACCACCGGCTCCGGCAGCCCGGCCAGGCGGGCCACCTCGATGCCGTAGCTGCGGTCTGCCGCCCCCGGCCGCACCTGGCGCAGAAAGACCAGCCGGCCCTGCTGGCGGTCCACCGCCACGTGCAAGTTGAAAGCGCCGGGAAGCTCCTCGGCCAGGCGGGTCAGCTCGTGAAAGTGGGTGGCCACCAGGCAGCGCGCCCCGCAGGCGTGCAGGTGCTCCACGATGGCCCACGCCAGGCTCAAGCCATCGTACGTGGCCGTTCCCCGCCCCACCTCGTCCAGGAGGACCAGGCTGCGGGGCGTCGCGTGGCGCAGGATGAAGGCGGTCTCCTCCATCTCCACCAGAAAGGTGGAGCGGCCGAAGGCCAGGTCGTCGCTGGCCCCCACCCGGGTGAGGATGCGGTCCACCAGGCCGATGCGGGCCTTGCGGGCCGGAACGAAGCTTCCCATCTGGGCCAGCAGCACGATGATGGCCGCCTGCCGCAGAAAGGTGGACTTGCCCCCCATGTTGGGGCCCGTGACCACCGCCAGCCGCTTGTGGGGCCCCAGGTGCAGGTCGTTGGGCACAAAGCCCGCCTGGGGGTCGCAGGCCTCCACCACGGGGTGCCGGCCGGCCACGATCTCCAGCTCCCGGCTGTCGTCCACCTCCGGCCGCACCCAGCCCCACCGGCTGGCCAGCTCCGCCAGGGTGGAAAAGACGTCCAGCCTTGCCACCGCGTCGGCCAGCCGGGTCAGGGCAGGGGCATGCTGCAGGGTGTACGAGACCAGCTCCTCAAACAGCTCCTCCTCCCGGGCCTGCATGCGCTCTTCCGCCTCCAGGACCCGGGATTCCCACTCCTTCAGCTCAGGGGTCACAAAGCGCTCGGCCCCTGCCAGGGTCTGCCGGCGCTCGTACTCGGGGGGCACCCGGGAGAGGTGGGGGCGGGTCACCTCGATGTAGTAGCCGAAGATCCGGTTGTAACCCACCCGCAGGGAACGGATGCCCGTGCGCTCGCGCTCGCGGCTTTCCAGGGCGGCGATCCAGCTGCGGCCCGAGCTGGCCGCCTCCCGCAGGCGGTCCAGTTCCGGGTCGTAGCCGCTGCGGATGAACCCGCCGTCCTTCAGCTGCGCGGGAGGCTCGTCCACCAGGGCGGCCTCCAGCCGCTGCAGCAGCTCCTCAGGCACCCACAGGGAGCCCACGGCCTGTTGGAGGGCCTTCCGGCCGTGCGGGCCCGGGCGGGCCTGTTCTTGCTCGTCGCCGGCCGGCGGCCCGGCCGCCTCCAGGTGCTGCTGCAGCTCCCGGGCCCTCTGCAGAAACGCCCGCAGTCCGGCCAGATCCCTTGGCCCGGCCCGCCCGCATCCCAGCCGCGCCAGCAGCCGCTGGGGATCCGGGCAGCCCCGCAGCAGCCGGCGCAGGGTGAGCCGGCCCACGCTGTCGTCCACCAAAGCCTGCACCGCGTCCAGCCGCCGGTGGATGAGCTCCAGATCCGTGAGGGGCTCCTCCAGGTAGCGGCGCAACAGGCGGCTTCCGGGTGCCGTGCAGCTTTCGTCCAGAACCCCCAGCAGGCTTCCCTCCCGGCTGCCGTGGCGAAAGCTGGCCACCAGCTCCAGGTTCATCTGGGTGGCCCGGTCCACCACCAGTCCCGCGTCGGTCCGGTACGGGCGCAGCTCCGTCAGGTGCGCCAGGGAGGTCATCTGGGTCTGGCGCAGGTAATCCAGCGCCGCCCCGCAGGCGGCTGTCTGTTCCGGCTGGTCTTCCAGGCCGAAGGGCTGCAGGGTGGCCACCTGGAAGTGGTCCAGGAGCAGCCGGCGGGCCTGCTGGACCTGCCAGGCCGCATCCCGCCAGGGCGTTACCAGGGCCTTGAGGCGGCGGCGCAGAAGCTCCAGTGCCTGGGGCCGTGCCTGCTGCCAGCCTTCGGGCACCAGGCACTCCCGCACGCCGAGCCTCTCCAGCTCCTCCACCGCGGCGGCCACTGCGTCGCCCGGCGGCGCAGGGGAAAACCGGGTGGTGCGGAACTCGCCGGTGCCCACATCCACCACCGCCAGGGCGGCCACGGCCGACGAAGCCTGCAAGGCTGCCAGGTACCGCCGCTCGGCGGCCTGGCCCGGGCGCGCCTCCAAAAGGGTGCCCGGGCTGACCACCCGCACCACGTCCCGGCGCACCACTCCCCGGGCCTGGCGGGGGTCTTCCAGCTGCTCGCAGATGGCCACCCGAAAGCCCGCCTCCACCAGCTGGGCCAGGTAGTGGTCGGCGGCGTGGTAGGGTACCCCGCACATGGGCAGCACCTGGCCCTGTCCCATGTCGCGGCGGGTGAGGGTGATGCGGAGCACCGAGGCGGCTGTCTCGGCGTCCTGTTCGAACATCTCGTAAAAGTCGCCCAGGCGGAACCACAGCAGGCAGTCGGGAAAGCGCGCCTTGAGGGACCTGTACTGCCGCAGCATGGGGGTACCCGCCTGCTCGGCTGCGGGTGCGGCCGTCCCGGGGGTTCGCCTGTGGCCTGCGGCAACACTCCCGCTCATACGGTCACGGCTGGGGATGGGCAGGGACGGCGGCCGAGGGCAGGGCGGCCGCGGGCAGGGTCGCTTGCGCGGGAGTCCAGCCCGGCTGCGGCCGGCCGAAGAGGGTCCACGTGTTCACCGCTTCGATGCGCACGGGCACCAAGGACCCTACCAGAAGCTGCCGCCAGGAGTCGGGCACGTCCAGCACCACCACCTTGTTGGTGCGGGTGCGTCCGGACAGCCGCTCGGGGTTTCGCTCGCTGGCCCCCTCCACCAGCACCTCCACGACGGCGCCCTGCAGCCGCCGGTTGCGCTCCAGGCTGATCTGGTTTTGCAGCTGGATGAGGCGCTGGATGCGCTCCCGCTTCACCGGCTCGGGAACGGGGTCCGCCAGCCGCAGGGCCGCAGTTCCCGGGCGGGGCGAGTACACGAAGGTGAAGGCCGCATCGAACTGCACCCGGCGCACCAGCTCCAGCGTCTGCTGGAAGTCTTCCTCCGTCTCCCCGGGGAACCCCACGATGATGTCGGTGGTGATGGCCAGCCCGGGAATGGCCCGGCGCATGCGTTCCACGATGGCCACGAACTGCTCGGCGGTGTGCCGGCGGCCCATGCGGTGCAGGATCCGGTCGCTGCCCGACTGGACGGCCAGGTGGATGTGCTCGCACACCTTGGGCAGCGAGGCCATGGCCTCGATGAGCTCGTCGGTCACCTCCAGGGGGTGGTTGGAGGTGAACCGGATGCGCCGCAGCCCCTCCACGCCATCCAGGCGGCGCAGCAGGGCGGCCAGGGTGGTAGGCTCGGGCAGGTCTCGCCCGTACGCGTTGGCCGTCTGGCCCAGCAGGGTCACCTCCCGCACGCCCTGCGCGACCAGCTCCCGCACCTCCGCCTCGATGGCCTCCGGGCGGCGGCTGCGCTGGCGGCCCCGGGTGTTGGGCACCACGCAGAAGGTGCACCGGTAGTCGCACCCGTAGATGATGTTCACAAAGGCCTTCACGGCCCCCGGTTCACGCCAGGAGGGGAGGCCCTCCACCACCTCACCCTCGTCGTGCCACACTTCCACCACCCGCCGGCCTGTCTGCAGCACCTGCTGCAACAGCTCGGGGAAGCGGTGGAGATTGAGGGTCCCCAGGATGAGGTCCACGTGGGGCAGCTCCCGCTGCATGCGCTCCAGCTCGGGGCGCTGCTGGGGCATGCAGCCGCAGATCCCGATGACCAGGTCGGGCCGCTTCTCCTTCCAGGCCCGCAAGGCGGCCACCTGGCCGTAGATGCGCCGCTCCGGATTTTCCCGCACGCTGCAGGTGTTGAACAGGATCAGGTCCGCCTGGTCCATGCGGTCCGTGAGCCGGTAGCCCATCTGCGCCAGCATGCCCGCCAGGGTCTGCGAATCCCGGACGTTCATCTGGCAGCCCAGCGTCACCAGATGGGCCAGCCGGCCGCCGGCCCCAGTATCCTTTGCCACA
>DATCLL010000138.1:0-2151 GCA_036563935.1 Limnochordales bacterium
GTGGGGGAGCGCACCCGGGAGGGGAACCAGCTCTACCAGGAGATGCGGGAGGCCGGCGTGCTGGACAAGTGCGCGATGGTCTTCGGCCAGATGAACGAGCCGCCCGGCAACCGCCTGCGCACGGGGCTGGCCGGGGTGACCATCGCGGAATACTTCCGCGACGTGGAAGGCCAGGACGTGCTCCTGTTCATCGACAACATCTTCCGCTTCGTGCAGGCGGGTTCGGAGGTGTCGGCCCTTTTGGGCCGGATCCCGTCGGCCGTGGGCTACCAGCCCACCCTGGCCACGGAGATGGGCCAGCTGCAGGAGCGGATCGTGACCACCAAGAGGGGTTCCATCACCTCCATCCAGGCCATCTACGTGCCCGCCGACGACTACACAGACCCGGCGCCGGCCACCACCTTCGCGCACCTGGACGCCACCACCAACCTGGAGCGGCGCATCGCCGAGCGGGGCATCTACCCGGCGGTGGACCCGCTGGCGTCCACCTCCCGCATCCTGGCCCCCGAGTTCGTGGGCGAGGAGCACTACCAAGTGGCCCGAGGCGTGCAGCAGGTGCTGCAGCGCTACAAGGAGCTGCAGGACATCATCGCCATCCTGGGCATGGAGGAGCTTTCCGACGAGGACAAGCTCATCGTGGCCCGGGCCCGCAAGATCGAGCGCTTCCTCTCCCAGCCCTTCTTCGTGGCCGAGGCCTTTACCGGCAGGCCGGGAGTGTACGTGCCCCTCAAGGAGACCATCCGGGGCTTCCGGGAGATCCTGGAGGGCAAGCACGACAGGCTGCCCGAGCCCGCCTTCTACATGGTGGGAACCATCGACGAGGCCGTGGAGAAGGCCAAGGAGCTGGAGCGGGAGGCGGCCTGAGCGGCCATGCAGGACCAGCTGACGCTGGAGGTCGTCACCCCGGAGCGGGTGGTGCTGCGGGAGAAGGTGGAGGCCGTGGTGGTGCCGTCCACGGACGGCTACCTGGGCATCCTGCCCCACCACACGCCCATGGTGGCCGCGGTGAGCCTGGGGATCGTGCAGTACGGCCGCTTCCACGGGGAAAAGCAGAAGATGGCCACCACCGGGGGCTTTCTGGAGGTCTCCGACAACCGCGTCACCATCCTGGCCGACACGGCGGAGCTGGCGGCGGAGATCGACGTGGCCCGGGCACGGGCGGCAAGGGACAGGGCCCTGGCCCGGCTTCGGGACCGCTCCTCCCACATCGACCATGCCCGCGCCCAACGGGCCCTGGCCCGGGCCCTCAACCGCCTGCGGGCGGCGGGAGCGCTGGAAGACTGAGGGCCAGGCTGCCCCGGGGACGGGGCAGCGGGAACGCGAGGCCCGGGATGGGAGGCAAGCGCCGGCGGCATGCCGCCGGCGCGTTGCTTTTGCACCGAAGGCGGGTGGCCCGCCGGGAGGGCTCCGCCGGACAGGCCCCGCAGCCCGCTGCAGTGATGCCGCTGCAGTGATGGCTGCATAATGGCCCGCCTGGTGGGGAAGGCTGCCAGGCGGGGAGGGATCTTCCGTGGCATCCATGGGTTCCGGGCCAGGACGCAAGGGGCTTGGGGAGAGGCTCAGGCAGTGGGCCGCAGCCTGGCGGCGCAGGAGCCGGCTTGTGCCCGGGCTTGTGGCCGGCCGTTCCAAAAGAACCCTGGCAGCCGCGCTGGTGCTGGCAGGGGTGGCCGTCGCCGGCGCGCTGACCCTGGGCGGAGCCGGGGGCCTTGTGGGCCGGTGGGCGGGCGCGGCGCTGCAGGGCGGCCAGTCCGTGGCATACCGCTGGACGGGCCAGCCCGCAGGCGGCGGGCCGGGGCGGGTGAGCGCTCCCAACCCTGGGTTGGCGGGCTTGCCGGCGCAACCGGCGTGGGAGCGGCCGCCGGCTGGGGGCAGCGGGACGGGCCAGCTCGCCGGCAGGGGCGATGGCGGGGCGGGCCAGCTTCCCGACGGCCCGGCGGCGCAGGCCTCGGAGGCGGCGCGAGGGTCTTCGGCGGCGGTGCCCCCCGTGGTGCCGGGTGGGCTGGCGTGGCCGGCGGAGGGGTTCGTGGTGAGCACCGCCGGATGGAGGCGGCATCCCGAGCGCGGCGACTGGAGCTACCAGCCGGGCCTGGAGCTGGCCATCCCCTCCGGGGCGCCCGTGCGCGCCGCCTGGGCGGGGGTCGTACGGGAGCT
>DATCLL010000139.1:0-3317 GCA_036563935.1 Limnochordales bacterium
GCACCCCGTGCGGCTGGAGATCGGCGGCACCGTGGAATCCATCCGGGAGATCCGCCCCGAGATGCTGTATCTGTGCCACCGCACCTTTTACCGGCCCGACAACGCCGCCCTGGCCGTGGTGGGCGACGTGGAGCCCCAGGCGGTGCTGGAGCTGGCCGACCGGTGGATGGGAGCCGGGCCCGCCGGGAAGCCCCTTCCCCTGCCGCGCCGGGAATACCCGCAGGAGCCGCCCACGGTGAAGACGGCCCGGGCGGAGCGTTCCCTGGCCGTCTCCCGGCCGCGGCTTCTCGTGGGCATCAAGGACGTGCCGGCCCGGCGGCAGGGGCGGGAGCTGGTACGCCGGGACCTGGCCCTCAACATCGCCCTGGAGGCGGCGCTGGGGAAGGGTTCCGACGCCTTCGTCGCCCTGTACGAGCAGGGGCTGGTGGACGACGGCTTTTCCGCCCGGTACATGGGCGAGACCTGCTACGGCCATTCCCTCATCGGCGGAGAGACGCCCGACCCGGCCCGGCTGGAGGAGCGGGTGCGGCAGGTGCTGGAACGGGTGGCCCGGGAGGGGGTGCAGGAGGAGGACTTCCAGCGCCTGAAGCGGCGGGAACTGGGCGAGTTCGTGGCCGCCATGGACACCCCCGAGATGCTGGCCAACTCCCTCATCACCCTGCACTTCCGGGACACCTGGCCGGGTGAGTACCTGGAGGTGTTGGGCAGCCTGACCCGGGAGGACGTGAACCGCATGCTGCGGGAGCACGTGGACCCCTCCCGGATGGCGGTGTCGGTGGTGCTTCCGGCCGCTTGACGGCCATGGCGGGCGGCCGGCTGCGCCGGTGGCTGGCCCGCCATCCCCTGGCCGTGCTGGTGGCGGGGGTGGCGGCCGTCTCCTCGGCCGCCGTGTGGGTGCGGGTCTCCCGGCTGGCACCGGAGGCGCTGGCCATGAGCCGCCTGGGTCTGGCGGCAGCGGCCTTGTGGCCGCTGGTTTTCCTGCAGGGCCGCCCGGGCCTGCCCGGCAGCGGCCAGCGGTCGTGGGTCTGGCCATGGTCCTGGGCCGGCCAGGCGGCGCTGGCCGGGGTGGCCCTGGCCGCCCACTGGAGCCTGTGGTTTTGGTCCCTCCGCCTCACCAGCGTTCTGAACGCCACGGTTCTGGTCACCACGCAGCCCCTGTTCGTGGTGGCGCTGCGTTTGCTGGCGGGGCGAGGCAGCGGGCTGCGCGCCGGGCAGCCGGCGGGGCTGGCCCTGGCCCTTGTGGGGGCCTGCCTGGTGGCGGCGGGAAACGCGGCCGCCGGGGGCGATTCGCCCGGCTTGGCCGGCGCCGCAGGGCGGTGGGGGCAAGGGGCCGGCCGGGCCCTGGCAGGCGACGCGCTGGCCCTGGCGGCGGCGGTTCTGTCCAGCCTCTACTGGCTGGCGGGCGAGCGGCTGCGCCAGGCGGTTCCGGTGGTGCCGTACCAGGCGGTCGCCTACACGGCCGGGGCCTTCTGCCTGTGGCTGTGGAACCAGGCCCGGGGCGTCCCCGTGGGGGCGTGGCCGGCCCGGGAGTGGGCGGTGGCCGCCGGGCTGGCGGCGATACCGACGCTGGTGGGCCATTCCGCGCTGAACTGGGTCATCGGCACCATGGGTGCCGCCACGGTGGCCACCGCCGTGCTGGGCGAGCCGCTGGGCGCATCGGTGCTGGCCTTTGTGCTGTTCGGGGAGAAACCCTCGGGGCTGCAGGCGGTGGGCGCGGCCTGCCTGCTGGCGGGGCTGCACCGTTTCCTGCGGCCCGAGCGGGAGCCCGATCCGCAGGCTCGGACGTGACGGGGGTGGGGCAGCCGTGGCGGTGGAGGTGGCTGAGGGCCTGGCCGGGCGCCTGGAGCAGGCCCTGTTGCGCGCGGACGCCACCGCGCACGAGGTGGAGCAGCTGTGCCGGCAGGCGGCCCAGTGGGGCGTGCGGGGGGTCTGCGTGCTGCCCGTCCACGTGGCCCGGGCGCGCCGGTGCCTGGAGGGGAGCCCGGTGCGGGTGGTGGCCGCGGTGGGCTTTCCCCTGGGGGCCAGCAGCACCCTGGTCAAGGTGGTGGAGGCCGTGCAGTGCGTCGGGGCAGGGGCGCACGAGGTGGATGTGGTCATCGCGCTGTGGGCGCTGAAGGCAGGCCAGCTGGACGAGGTGGAGCGGGACCTGCAGGCGGTGGTGCGGGCGGTGGGTCCCCAGGTACCCGTGAAGGCCATCCTGGAGACGCCCTACCTGTCCGGCCCTGAGAAGGCGGCCGCCGCGCTGGCTGCCCGGGCCTGCGGCGCCCGCTACGTGAAGACCTCCACCGGGTTCGGCCCGGGCGGGGCGACGGTGGAGGACGTCCGGCTGCTTCGGGAGGTGCTGGGTGACCAGGTGGGCGTCAAAGCCTCGGGCGGCGTGCGCCGGGCGCGGCAGGCCCTGGAGCTTTTGCGGGCAGGGGCCGACCTCATCGGCACCAGCCACGGGTTCGCCATCCTGCAGGAGCTGCAGGGGCTGCCGGCGCTGCCGGAACTGCCGGAGCTGCCGGAAGGCGGGGCAGCGCCGTGAGCGGCGGGGGCGGTGGGGCGGACGCCGCCGCGCCGGGCGCGTCCTTCGTCCCCCGGGTCGGCCTGGACGAGTCGGGCAAGGGCGACTACTTCGGCCCGCTGGTGGCGGCCGCCTGCGCGCTGGTGAGGCCCGAGCAGGAGCAGGAGCTGGCCCGGCTGGGGGTTGCCGACTCCAAGCGGCTGTCCGACGGCCGCTGCCGCCAGCTGGCCGAGCAGCTGCGGGCCATGGTGGACTGGGAGGCGGTCACCATCTTCCCCGCCCGATACAACCAACTTTACGCCCGCCTGGGCAACGTGAACCGCCTGCTGGCCTGGGCCCACGCCCGGGCCCTGGAGAACCTCCTGCAGCGGGTGCCGGTACCCATGGTGGTGGCCGACCAGTTCGCCGTCTCCGAGCAGCGCCTGCGCGAGGCTCTGATGCAGCGGGGGCGGGAAGTGGTGCTGGTGCAGCGCCACCGGGCCGAGGAGGACCTGGCGGTCGCGGCCGCCTCGGTGCTGGCCAGGGACCTGTTCCTGCAGGGCCTGGCGCGCCTCAGCCGCCTGGCGGGCATATCCCTTCCCAAGGGTGCCACCCACGTGGAGCAGGCCGCGCGGCAGGTAGTGGCCCGGGGCGGCGCGGAACTCCTCCGCCAGGTGGCCAAGCTCCACTTCCGCCTCACCCAGGCGGTGCTGCCGGGTGGGCGGGGAGGTGGTGACCGCTGACGGCCGTTGGCGGGGTGGTTCCGGTGGGTTCGGTGGCAGGCCGGAACGGGCGGCAGAAGGCCGAGCGTCGCCCGGCAGGGGCCTGGCGC
>DATCLL010000140.1:0-14626 GCA_036563935.1 Limnochordales bacterium
GCCGCCGCGCGCAGCTCCTCCTCGCTGGCGTCGGCGGGCAGGGTGATGCGGTCCCGCACGCGGCCGTTCACCTGCACCACCACCGTCACCTGCTCCACCTCCAGCGCCTGCGGGTCGTAGGCGGGCCAGGGCTGCAGGTGCACGCTGGGTGCGTGGCCCAGGCGCTCCCACATCTGTTCGGCAATGTGCGGCACGAAGGGCGCCAGGCACAGGGTGAGCAGTTCCAGAGACTCCCGGATGACGCCCCGGTGGGGCTGGTCTGCCACCTGCTCCCGGTACCGGTACAGCTCGTTGACCGCCTCCATGAGGGCGGCGATGGCGGTGTTGAACGAAAACCGCTCCTCGCAGTCCTGGGTCACCTTGCGCACGGCCCGGTGAACCGCCCGCCGCAGCGCCCGCTCCCGCTCGCCCAGGCTCTGCCCGTCGCCGCTGCGGTAGGCCTCGACGCCCTCCAGCAGGGGCGCCCACTGGTCCACCAGGCGGTAGGCCCGCTGCAGGAACCGGAAGGCCCCCTCGACCCCCGACTCGCTCCACTCCAGGTCCTTCTCGGGGGGCGCCGCGAACAGGATGAACAGCCGGGCCGTGTCGGCACCGAAGCGGCTCACCACGTCTAGCGGGTCCACCACGTTGCCCCGCGACTTGCTCATGGCGTAGCCGCCCAGGGTGACCATCCCCTGGGTGAACAGGCGGGTGAAGGGCTCCTGGAAGGAGACCAGCCCCTCGTCGTACAGCACCTTGGTGAAGAACCGGGAGTATAGCAGGTGGAGCACCGCATGCTCGATGCCGCCGATGTACTGGTCCACGGGCATCCAGTACGCCACCGCCTCCCGGTCGAAGGGCAACCGGCTTTCCCGGGGCGAGCAGAAGCGCAGGAAGTACCAGGAAGAGTCCACGAAGGTGTCCATGGTGTCCGTCTCCCGCTGCGCCGACGACCCGCAGCGGGGGCAGCGAGCCTGCAGGAACTCCGGCGAGCTGGCCAGGGGCGGCTTGCCCTTGGGGGCGAAGTCCACCTGGGCCGGCAGCACCACGGGCAGCTCCTCCTCGGGCACCGGCTGCTCGCCGCAACGGGCACAGTACACGATGGGAATGGGCGTGCCCCAGTAACGCTGGCGGGAGATGAGCCAGTCCCGCAGGCGGTACTGCACCGACGGCTGGCCCAGCCCGGCCGCCTGCAGGTGCTCCACCACGGCCCGCTTGCCCTGCTCGCTGGGTAGACCCGTGAACGGACCGGAGTTGACCATCACGCCGGGCTCCTCGTAGGCCCGCTCCAGGCGTGCCGGATCCTCCGGCACGCCCGGACCCTGGATGACAATGCGGACGGGAAGCCCGTAGCGGCGTGCGAACTCCAGGTCCCGCTGGTCGTGCGCGGGCACCCCCATGATGGCCCCCGTGCCGTACTCCATGAGCACGTAGTTGCCCACCCAGATGGGCACCGCTTCACCGTTGACGGGGTTGATGGCGTGGGCCCCGGTGGGCACGCCCTCCTTGGGCAGCTCGGCCAGCTCCTGCTCCCGGGCCGTCATCTGCTCGGCCATGCGCCGCACCACCTGGGCCTGCGGGGTGCCTTCCGTCAGCCGCTGGGCCAGGGGGTGACGGGGCGAAAGAACCATGAAGGTGACGCCGAACAGGGTGTCCGGGCGGGTGGTGAACACCACCAGCTCATCCCCGGTCTCCTTCACCCGGAAGCGCACCTGGGCGCCCTCGCTTCGCCCGATCCAGTTGCGCTGCATGACCTTGACCCGCTCCGGCCAGCCCTCCAGCAGGTCCAGGTCCTGGAGCAGCCGCTCCGCGTAGGCGGTGATCCGCAGGAACCACTGCTTCAGCAGCCGCTGCTCCACCCGGCTGTGGCAGCGCCAGCACTCTCCGCCCACCACCTGCTCGTTGGCCAGCACCGTCTGGCAGGCGGGACACCAGTTCACCCGGGCCTCGGCCCGGTACGCCAGGCCCCTGCGGTACATGAGCAAAAACAGCCACTGGTTCCAGCGGTAGTACTCCGGATCGCAGGTGGCGATCTCCCGGCTCCAGTCGTAGCTGATGCCCAGGCGCTTGAGCTGGTTGCGCATCACGTCGATGTTGCCGTAGGTCCACCGCGCCGGGTGCTCCCCGTGCTGGATGGCCGCGTTTTCGGCCGGCAGCCCGAAGGCGTCCCAGCCCATGGGGTTGAGGACGTTGTACCCCCGCATGCGGGAGTAGCGGGCCACCACGTCCACCAGGGTGTAGTTGCGCAGGTGCCCCATGTGAAGCCGGCCCGAGGGGTACGGAAACATGCCCAGCACGTACCGCTTGGGGCGCTGGCCGCCCTCGTGGACCTGGTGCAGGCGCTGCTCGTCCCAGTACGCCTGCCAGCGGGGCTCCAGGGTATGGGGATCGTACTCCCCCGCGGAGGGGCTGCGAACGCCGGTGAGTTCCTGCGCTGCCATGGCGGTCCCGGCCTCCCGTTGGGGCGGCACCGGCGCCGCGCCCTGGCCGGCGCCGCCGTGGTGCGGGCAGAGGTCGTGAAAAAAGGCGCCTTCCGTCTGCTTCGACGAAAGGCGCTCTCCTTCAGGAGAGCCTTGGCCTGCTGCCCGGCCTGGTCAAGCCTTCAGGCACCGCGTCCGGATGAAACCAACGAGAAGGCTGGTGGAGCCGAGCGGACTCGAACCGCCGACCTCGTGAATGCCATTCACGCGCTCTCCCAACTGAGCTACGGCCCCACGCAGCGCCGTCATGGATTATAGGCGCCCGAGGGCCCAGCGGTCAAGGCTTGTCCAGGGCCCTTTCCGCAGAACCCCCCTGGACCTGCCCGGGCGGGCTGCCGGCCCCCGCCAGGTCCACCGCCAGCCGGGGAGCCCGATCCCAGAGGGCCTCCAGGTTGTAAAACTCCCGCTCCGCGTGGTGGAACACGTGCACCACCACGTCCCCGTAGTCCAGCAGGATCCACCGGGAAGCCTCGGTTCCTTCCCACCGCGGCGGGGGCAGCCCCGCCTGGCTGAGGCTGCGCTCCACGTGCTCCGCGATGGCCCGCACCTGGGGGGTGGACTGGCCGCTGGAGAGGACGAAGAAGTCCGCCAGGGGGCTCAGCCCCCGCAAGTCAAGAACGCTCACGTCCAGCGCCTTGCGTTCGTCCGCCGCCCGCGCCGCCAGGACGGCCACCTGCTCCGCGGACAACCCTGCCTGCCGCCGGGACTCCCGCACCGGCCCTCGCTTCCCTTCCCCTAGCGGATCACCCCGGCCAGGTCCTTGCCCACCCACACCACCACCTCCGCACCCTGATGCCCGGGCTCCCCGGAGCCATCGCCGCCCGACTCGGGGGCCACCCGCACCCGGTCGCTGCCCACCCCCAGCAGGCCGGCTACCTGCAGCGCGGCCCCCAGGTGCTCCCGGCGGGTCGCCCACACCCACGTGTGTTCCTGGGAGAAGGTGGAGGCGTTACCCACCTCGCTCACCACCACCCCCTCCTCGGCCAGCTCCTGGGCCACCCGTGCCGCCGACCCCCCCACGCCGTTGGCGTTGAGCACGGCCACCACCACCGGCGTACGCTGGGTCCCCAGCACCTCCTCCACCACCCGCCGGGCTCGGCCCGCATCCGGCAGCCAGTAGCTGACCCCGTTCACCTGGCCCGGCCAACCGGGCAGCACTCCCGTCTTCAAGGGCACGTTTCCCTTCTCCGCCAGCCAGGCCGCAGCCGCCAGGGCCAGATCCAGGCGCAGGTCCGTCTCCACCCGCCCGTACAGCTCCCGCACGATGCGCGGCAGCGCCAGCAGGGTGGATGGCCGCAGGGCCGCATCGGCCAGGGCCCTCAAGAACTGGTGCTGCCGCTCCACCCGCCCCACGTACACGTCCCGGCCCGGGTCATAGGAGACATCGCCCAGGCCGTCGGCCCGAAACCGCACGAAGTCCAGGGCCTGCTCGCCGTTGAGGTGCTGGCGGCCCGCAGGCAGGCGGATGTCCAGCCCCTGGGCCCGGTCCACGTAGCGCATCGGCCGCTCCACCGTCACGTCCACGCCGCCCAGGGCGTCCACCAGCCCGATGAAGGCCTGGAAATCCACCCGCACGTATCCTTCCACAGGAACCCCCAAAAGCGCCGACACGGTTTCCATCAGCGCCCCGGGCCCGCCGGCGGGGAACACCATGTTGATCTTGTTGTACCCCCGCCCGGGCACCCGCACCCGGGTGTCCCGGGGGATGGACAGCACCCCCACCCGGCCGTTCTCCACGTCCAGGGAGACCACCAGGATGGTGTCCGTGCGCCCGGGGTCGTGGGCACGCCGGTCCGTGCCCACCACCACCACCACCAGCCGGCCGTCGGGACCGGCCGCCGCCTGCAGCCGCTGCTGCGCACTCTCCTGCACCACAGGCGTGCGCCACGACAGGCTCATCCCTGCGGCCAGCCCGGCCACCAGAGCGCAAAGGCCGGCCGCCGCCAGCCACCGCCGACGCCGCCGGCGCCGTTTCGAAATCTCCGGCCTACCGGCCTCGTGCTGCGGCGGACAGCCCGGTTCTTGCAGGGTTTCGTGTTGCGTCGGTCGCATCGCACCGCCGCTCGCCATGGGTTCAGTGCCTCCATCGGACCCAGTTCAGAGCAGCCACGGTTCGGGGGTGGATGGGAAGGCCGCTGTCCACCAGCCAGCGCAGCCGTTCCTCCAGCACCCTCTGCCACAGGCCGCGCAGCGTGGCGGCCGGCTCGCCCCCCTGCGCCTGCGCCGCCCGCAGCCGCCGGGCCGCCTCGTGCTCCCGGCCCGGCTCCAGGAAGTCAGCCACCATGAGCACCATCTCCAGGGGCCCTGCCTGGGGCCTCCCGGTGGTATGATACCGAATCGCCTGCAGCACCTCGCCCGTCCGGCACCACCCGGCAGCCGAGGCCCAGGCTGCCGCGGCGGGCCCGTGCAGCAGCTCGGGGATGGCCCGCTCCAGGGGGTCTACGGCCCACCCCGCCTCCCGCACCGCCTGTTGCAGGCGCTGGGCAGGCCAGTCCCGGGCCACGTCGTGCAGCAGGGCCGCCAGGGCGGCCGGCTGCTCGGGCTGCCGGAAGCGGCGCGCCAGCTCCCGAGCGGTCTGGACCACGCCCTGGATGTGCTCCCAGCGCTGCCGGCTCACCTGCTCGCGGACGACGCTGGCCAGTTCGTCCCAGGCTGCCTCCGGGGCTGCGACCCCGGCTGCCTCCCAGGCTGGAGCGGCACCGGCCTCAGGCCTGCGGGTGGCCTCTGCCACAGCGCATCCCGAACCTTTCCCCTGGGTGCGGGCCTACGCCCCGCCCGCGCCGGCGCGGTACAGGCCGTACTTGTAGATGTACTGGGCCACCGCCTCCGGCACCAGGTAGCGGATGGAGCGCCCGCTGCGCACCCGTTCCCGGATGTCCGACGACGAGATGGCCATGGCCGGCACCGCCACCACCTGCACCCGGCTCTGGAACCGCCGGAACAGCTCCCCCGCCTGCAGCTCCATGCGCTCCACAGGGTAGCCCGGCCGGGTGGCGGCCACAAACCGGCACATGGACAGCAGCCGCTCCGGCGACTTCCACGTGAGGATCTCCAGCAGCGCATCCGCCCCGGTAATGAAGAAAAGCTCGGCGTCGGGCCCGAACAGCTGCCGGGCCGCGGCCACCGTGTCCACCGTGTAGCTGGGGCCGGGCCGGTCGATGTCCAGCCGGGAGACGTGAAAGTGGGGGTTGCCCATGGTGGCCAGCACCGTCATCAGGTAGCGGTGCTCGGCACCCGTCACCTGGTCGGGGGGCTTGTGGGGAGGCTGGCCGGAGGGGATGAAGACCACCCGTTCCAGGTCGAACTGGCCCCGCACCTCCTCGGCCGTCACCAGGTGGCCCACGTGGATGGGGTCGAAGGTTCCCCCCATCAGGCCGATCCGCCGGCTCACGCGCGCACCTGCCCGTCGCCCAGCACCACGTACTTGATGGTGGTGAGGGCCTCCAGCCCCATGGGCCCGCGGGCGTGGAGCTTCTGGGTGCTGATGCCGATCTCGGCCCCGAACCCGAACTCGTACCCGTCCGTGAACCGGGTGGAGGCGTTCACGTACACCGCGGCCGCGTCCACCTCCCGGGTGAAGCGGCGGGCGTTGTGCCAGTTGAGGGTTACGATGGCCTCGCTGTGACCTGTGCCGTAGCGCCGGATGTGCTCGATGGCCTCCTCCAGGCTGTCCACCACCCGCACCGCCAGGATGAGGTCCAGGTATTCCGTCTCCCAGTCCGCCTCGGTGGCCGGCTTCGCCTGGGGCACCAGCTGGCAGGTGCGCGGGCAGCCGCGCAGCTCCACGCCCCGCTGCAGCAGGGCATCCGCCAGGGCGGGCAGGTGGCGCTCGGCGAAGGCCCGGTGCACCAGCAGGGTCTCCATGGCGTTGCAGACGGAGGGCCGCTGAACTTTCGCGTTGAGCACGATGCGCTCCGCCATCTCGTACGGGGCGCTTTCGTCCACGAACACGTGGCAGTTGCCCACCCCCGTCTCGATGACGGGAACCCGGGCCTGCTCCACCACGGTGCGGATGAGCCCGGCACCGCCTCGGGGGATGAGCAGGTCCACCCACCCCGTGGCCCGCATGAGGGCCACGGCCGCCGCCCGGTCCGGCCGGCTCACCAGCTGAACGCAGCTTTCGGGCAGGCCGGCTTCCGCCAGCCCCCGGGCCAGGGCCCGGGCGATGGCGCCGTTGGTGCGCAGGGCCTCCGACCCGCCCCGCAGCACCACCGCGTTGCCGGACTTCACGCACAGCCCCGTGGCGTCGGCGGTCACGTCGGGACGGGACTCGTAGATGACCGCCACGACGCCCAGGGGCACCGGCACCGCGGTAATCTCCAGCCCGTTGGGTCGCCGCCAGCACCCTCTGGAGCGGGCCAGGGGATCCTCCAGGGCCACCAGGCTCTCCAGGCCGCCGGCCACCTTCTCCAGGCGGGCCTCGTCCAGGCGCAGCCGGTCCAGCAGCGCCGGCCGCAGGCCATCCCGGCGGGCCTGGTCCATGTCCTGCTGGTTGGCCTGCAGGATCTCCTCCCGGGCCCGCCGCAGCTGGCGGGCCATGGCTTGCAGGGCCTCGTTGCGCTGGGCCCCCGACGCGCCGGCCAGCACCCGGCTTGCTTGGCGGGCCCGGCGCAGGAGCTCGTGCACCTCCTGCTCCACCGCAGCCTGCTGCCCATCCTCGGTCACGGAGATTGCACCTCCTGCCCGGCGGGTCGGGCCGTGATGACCAGGTTGTTGCGGTGGACCACCTCTTGCGGCCCTTCCAGGACCGCCCGCCCGTTGGACGGCTCCCCCCGGGCCCGCCCGGCTCCCAGGGCCCGGCGCAGCTCGTCCGCGGCGTAGGCCACCACCCCTCGGCCCACCTCGGCTCCGCGCCCGTCCACCAGCTGCACCACGCTGCCTGCAGGGAACTCCCCCTCCACGGCCACGATCCCCTGCACCAGCAGGCTCTTGCCCCCGCTGACCAGGGCTTTGCGGGCCCCGTCGTCCACCACGATGCGGCCCTGGCAGGCGGCGTAGAAGGCCAGCCACCGCTGCTTTCCCCGCAGCGCCCTGGCCCGGGGGACAAAGAGCGTCCCCACCTCTTCCCCGGCCAGCACCTGCCGCAGCACCCCGGGGCGGGCCGCCGCCACCACCACGGCGCTGCCCGCCGCCGTGGCCACCCGGGCCGCCGCCAGCTTGGTTCGGGCACCGCCGGTCCCCAACGCGCCCGGCCGCCCTTCGGCCAGGGTGGCGGCCAGTTCCTCCACGTCCTCCACCACCGCGATCCGCCGGGCGGAGGGATCCCGGCGGGGGTCGGCGCTGTAGATGCCGTCCACGTCGGACAGCATCACCAGCAGGTCCGCCTCCACCAGTACTGCCACCATGGCCGACAGGGTGTCGTTGTCCCCCACCCGGATCTCGTCCACCGCCACGGTGTCGTTCTCGTTGACCACCACCACCGCTCCCCGGGCCAGAAGGCACTCCAGGGTGCGGAACGCGTGGATGAACCGGGTGCGGTGGCGGATGTCGTCCGCGGTGAGCAGCACCTGGGCCACTGGCCGGCCCAGGGGCTCGAAGGCCAGCCGGTACACCTCCATGAGCCTGGCCTGCCCCACCGCAGCGGCCGCCTGCTTGTCCGCCATGGCCAGCGGCCGCCGCCGCCAGCCCAGAAGCGGCCAGCCCAGGGCCACCGCGCCCGAACTGACCACCACCGCCTGCCGCCGGGGCGGGCCTTCCATCCAGGCGTGCAGCTCCCGGGCCAGCGCCCGCACGAACTCCCACCGCGGCTGCCCGCCCGGGTCCACCACGGAGCTGCTGCCCACCTTGACCACCAGGCGGCGGGCCTGGGCCAGCCGCTCCCGCAGGGAACCTTGCAGTTCTTTCTCCCTTGCCTCCATCGCCGTCACGGCCTCATTCGGCCCCGGCAAAGCCAGCTCCTGCCAGGCCCCGGCCGGGCCCTGCCCGCCACCCCGGGGCCGTGCTCCCGGCGGGCGGGCGCCGGTCAGGGCTGCAGGGGGAACTCCACCTCGCCGATGCGCACCCGGTCGCCGGGCCTGGCACCGGCTGCCTGCAGGCGTTGCAGAACCCGGCTGCGGGCCAGCACCTCGTGCAGGTACGCCGGGGCGTCGGCGTGGCCGTCCAGGTCCAGGCGGGCCACCAGGCGTTCCAGCCACTCGGCCCGCACCTCGAACCCCTCCGGCCCCCGAACCACCTGCACGGCGCGCCGCACCCCCGCCGGCCGCCGCCCCCGCAGCGGGGTCGCCTCCGCCGGCGCCGGCGCAGCCCGGGCGGCATCGGCCGGCAGGGCCTGCCGGATGCGCTCCAGCACGTGCGCCATGAGCTCCCGCACGCCCTGTCCCGTGCGGGCGCTGACCGGGAACACCGGCATGCCTTGCTCAGCCGCCCGGCGCACCAGGCGGGCGTAGCGCTCCTGGGCCTGGGGGAGGTCCATCTTGTTGGCGGCCACCACCCCGGGTCGCTGGAGCAGGGAGGGCTGGTACGCCTCCAGTTCCCGGCGGGTGACCTCCAGGGCCTGCTCGGGCTCCACGCCGTCGGTGGCTGCGGTGTCCACCACCCACACCAGCACCCGGGTGCGCTCCACGTGCCGCAGGAACGTCAGCCCCAGCCCGGCACCCTGGTGAGCCCCCTCGATGATGCCGGGAATGTCGGCCAAGACGAAGCTCTCGTCCGGCCCCAGCCGCACCACGCCCAGGTTGGGCGACAGGGTGGTGAAGGGATAGGGCGCCACCTTGGGGCGCGCCGCGGTGGCACAGGCCAGAAGGCTGGACTTGCCCGCGTTGGGCAGCCCCACCAGCCCGGCATCGGCCAGCAGCTTCAGCTCCAACCGCAGCCTGCGCCGCTCCCCGGGGTCGCCCCGCTCCGCCAGGCGAGGTGCCTGTCGGGCAGGGGTGGCAAACCGGGCGTTGCCCCGCCCTCCCCGGCCGCCCCGGGCTACCCGCACCCGCTGCCCCGGCCGGCTCAGGTCCGCGAGGAGCTCGCCGGTCTCGTCGTCGTACACCACCGTGCCCACGGGCACGCGGATCACCACGTCGGCGCCGTCGGCGCCCCGGCGGCGGCCTCCGCTGCCGTGTTGACCCCGGCCGGCTTCGAAGTGGCGCCGGTACCGGAAGTCCACCAGGGTGAGAAGGCGGGGGTCCGCCTCCAGGAAAACGTGGCCGCCTCGTCCCCCGTCCCCGCCATCGGGCCCACCGCGGGGGACGTACTTCTCCCGCCGGAAGCTGATGATCCCGCTTCCTCCGTCCCCCGCCTTCACCTCGATGACGGCGGTGTCCACCAGCCGGGCTTCCCTCATGGCCATGGCCCCCCGGGCCTCCCCTGCCTGCCGGCCCCCCGCCGCCCCTCCGCCAGCCCGTCCCGCCGGGCGGTGCTGGCCGCCACAGCGCGACGAAACGCCCCACCGGCACGGGCCGGCGGGGCGTTTCGTCGGCACCGCCCTCCCGGTTACGAAACGGCCCCGGAGCTGGCCGGCTCCGGCACCACGCTCACCACGGAGCCCCTGCGTCCCCGGCTGCGGAAGTGAACCCGGCCGTCCACCAGGGCAAAGAGGGTGTAATCCCGGCCCATGCCCACGTTGGGCCCCGGGCGGATGCGGGTGCCCCGCTGGCGCACCAGGATGCTGCCGGCCGTCACCCACTGGCCGTCGTGGCGCTTGACTCCCAGGTACTTGGGGTTGCTGTCCCGGCCGTTGCGGGTGCTGCCCACGCCCTTCTTGTGGGCGAAGCGCTGCAGGTCCAGCTCCGGCACCGCACCTGCCGCCCGAAGGCCCCCTGCGGCGCCGCACCCGCGACCCTGCCGGCCCTGCACGGCCTCGTCCTGCCACGCCATGCTCACAACCTCCTTCCCTGCTCGTGCCCGGGAACCGCTCCGGCCTGCACCCGTCCTGGCTTTTGCGGCGGCCGCTCCCGGACCCGCACGTGCTGGGGGTACTGCTGCGCGATGGCCCTCACGCCCAGCACCGCCGCCTCCAAAATGGCCTGGCCCCGGTCCCAATCCCGGGCAGAGCCCTGCTCGACGCAGTCCAGGTCGATCTCCATGTGGCCCTCGCCGGCGCGCACCTGCGCCGACAGCCCGGCCGCCTTCACCACGCCCAGCGCCGCGGCATGCAGCACCGCCGATGCGCCGGCGCACACGATGTCGCTGCCCTTCCGGGAGAAACCCGCATGGCCCCGGGCCTTCAGCGCCCGGATCTCCCCCTGCGGGCCCCGCACCACCTCCACCACCAGCACTCCGGCTGCCCTGTCCCTTTCACCCCCGGGCTGCGGCCTGGGCCTGCGCGGCCGGGGCCTGCGCCGGGCCGGCCCCCTCGCCCAGCTCGATGCGTTCCACCCGCACCCGGGTGAACGGCTGGCGGTGACCCCGCCGGCGCCGGTAGTTCACCTTGGGCTTGTACTTGAACACCCGGATCTTTCGGCCCCGCAGGTGCTCCAGCACGTGCAGCACCGCCCGGGCACCCTCCACCCAGGGCCTACCCACCAGCACCTGGCCGTCCCGCTCCACCAGGAGAACCCGGTCCACCGCCAGCTCCTGCCCGGGCGAAGCCGCCAGCCGCTGCACCAGCACCTCGTCACCCGGCCGCACCCGGTACTGGTGGCCGGCGATTTCCACCACCGCGTACTCCTGAACCTCCTGCTCCACCGGCACCACCCTTGTCCCCGTCCCCCGCTGGCAGGGCGTTTTCGTCACCGGCATCTGTGGGCTGCGTCGACGGGTTGCATTCTACCATGGCCACCCGCTTCGGTCAAAAGCGCCGCGGGCCCTACGCCCCCGGCAACATGCGGGCCTTGGCGAAGGTCCGGTACACCCGGGTGATCTCCACCTTCAGGCGCTGGCCCACGTGCCGGCCGGCGCCCTCGATGTCCACCACGTAGCCCTCCACCCGGGCGATGCCGTCGTGGGGGTTGTTGGCGTGGGCCTGTTCCACCTGCAGGTCCACCACCTGGCCCTCCCGCACCGGCAGGGCCTGGCGTTCCACCTCGCTGCGGCTTCCCACGGTCAGGACCCGCAGATCCTCCGCGTGCACGTCATCCCTTCCCCGCACGTAGATGGCCTTGCCCGTCTCCTGTTCCAACCGGCGCAGCTGCGCGCCCCCCGCGCCGATGACCTGGGCCGCCACCGAAGGGTGCACCGCCACCAGGAGGGCTTCGGCCTGGGAACTCCTGGCCAGCCGCACGATCTCCCGCTGCACCCGGTGCGCCATGGCGAACTCGTTGAGGACCCTCCCCCTGCCCTGGCAGTAGGGACAGGGTTTCTGCATGAGGGAGTACAGGTTCTCCCGGGTCTTCTTGCGGGTGATCTCCACCAGCCCCAGGCGAGTGAACCCCAGCACCTGCGTGCGGGTGCGGTCCCGGGCCAGTTCCCGCTCCAGGGTGGCCAGGACCTGCTCCTGGTCCTCTTTGCGGTCCATGTCGATGAAGTCCACCAGGATGATGCCGCCCAGGTCCCGCAGCCGCAGCTGCCTGGGGATCTCCACGGCCGCCTCCAGGTTGGTGCGCAGCACCGTCTCCGCCAGGTTGGCCCCGCCCGTGAAGCGGCCCGTGTTGACGTCCACGGCGGTGAAGGCCTCGGTATGGTCGATGACCAGGTACCCCCCGCAGGGAAGCCACACCCGCCGCTCCAGCGCCCGCTCCAGCTCCGCCTCCACCCCGAACTCCTCGAAAAGGGGCCGTTCCCCCTGGTACAGCTGCACCCGGGAGCGCAGGCCCGGGTCGATCCCCTCCATCAGGTCCACGATCTTCTGGAACTCCGCCCGGGAGTCCACCACCACCCGGGCCAGCTCCTCCGTCACCAGATCCCGCACCAGGCGGAACACCAGGTCGTGGTCCCGGTACAGCAGGGCGGGCGCGCTGGCCCGCCGGGCCTTGTGCTGGATGCGCTCCCACACCCGCAGCAGCACCTGCAGGTCCCGGGACAGCTCGTCTTCCGAGCGGCCCTCGGCGGCCGTTCGGACGATGAGGCCCATCCCCTTGGGGCGAAGGCGCCTGGCAAGCCCTTTGAGGCGCTCCCGCTCCGAATCCAGCTCGATGCGGCGGGAAATGCCCACGAACTCCACGTGAGGCATCAGGACCAGGTAGCGCCCGGGCAGGGAGACGCTGGTGACCACCCGGGCGCCCTTGCCGCCGATGGGCTCCTTGGAGACCTGGACCACGATCTCCTGATGCGGCTGCACCGTCCTGCGATCCGGAAAGGGGGAGCCCTCCACGGGTTCCGCGTCCTGATCGGGGTCCCGGCCGTTCAGGTACGGAACCACGTCACCCAGGTACAAAAAGGCATTGCGCTCCAGGCCGATGTTCACAAAGGCGGCCTGCATGCCGGGCAGGACGTTCTCCACCCGGCCCTTGTAGATGTTGCCCACCACCCGCTGGTGGGCGTCCCGCTCCACGAACACCTCCATGAGGCGGCGGTCTTCCAGAAGCGCCGCCCGGGTCTCGCCGAAACCCACCTCAATGAGCAACTCCCGCGTCATGGTGCGCCTTCAACTCCCCAACCGTTGCCCTACCCCCCCATCCCCGCCGGCCTGCCCGGGTGAACCGCCCTCTCACAGGCTGCGCGGCCCGGCCTGCGCCAGCCGGGCATAGGGACCGTGGCTCAGGAAGGTCTCCACCACCGCCCGTTCGCCTACCAGCCCCCGCAGCTCTCCCCGGGGGCCGGTCACCAGCACCAGGTGGTACCGACCGGGCACCCAGCGGGCCGTCACCTCCTTCAAGGGAGCATCGTACCGGGCCGCCAGCGCCCGCACCTCCCGCACCGATGCCGGCGGGGCCTGCTGCAGGCGGTCCAGGTACTGCACCCACGCCGAGGCTGCCCGGCGACCCTGCTGCCCTGCCGCGTAGGCCACCAGCACGCCCATGGCCATGGCCCACGGGCTCATCCACCCCGCACCGTACGCTATCCATCCCAACACTACCATGGCCCCGCCCATCCAGCGCCCCAGTTGCACCACGGTCCCCGTGGCCCTCCCCACGCCCTGGCGGGAGGCCAGCCACGCCCGCAGCACCCTCCCCCCGTCCAGGGGATACGCGGGCAGCAGGTTGAACAGGGCTAAGGCCACCTGGTCCAGCACCCACAGCTGAAGCCACCCGCCGAGAGGCCCGTCGCCCCCCACCTTTGCGGCCCGGGCCGCCACCGCCGCCAGCGCCAGGGCCGCGTGGGCCAGCGGCCCGGCCACCGCCACGGCCGCCTCCCTGGCCGGCTCCAGCAGCGCCGGCTCATCCACCCGCACCACGCCGCCGAAGGGCCACAGCTCCACCTGGTAGACGCCCACGCCCAGCCTGCGTGCGCACCACCCGTGGGCCAGCTCGTGCACCAGGATGGAGGCCGCCAGGGCCGCTCCCCGCCCCAGCTGGCCCCACGCGGCCAGGGCCGCCAGGAACAGCCACAGGGAGGCGTGCACCCGCACCGGGATCCCCAGCACCCGCACCCCCGGCACACCCACCGCCCCCTTCCCGCGGCCCGCCGGGCGCGGCCCGCCCACGGAAAGGGTATGTCAGCGGTGACGCCGGAGCCCGACGTTCAGGAGGAGCCCGACTCCCGCCAGCGCGGCCACCAGGTGGGTGCCCCCGTAGCTGACCAGGGGGAGGGGGATGCCCATGACGGGCACCAGGCCGAGGGTCATGCCCACGTTGACGGCCACGTGAAAACCCAGCCACACCACGATCCCGGCGGCCAGCAGGCTGCCGGCCCGGTCCCGGGCCATGGCCGCCACGTGCAGTCCCCGGCGCAGCAGACCGTAGAAGGCCAGAAGGCAGGCCCCTGCGCCCAGAAAGCCCAGCTCCTCGGCGATGGCCGAGAAGATGAAGTCCGTATGCCGGGCCGGCAGGAAGGCCAGCTGGGTCTGGGGACCCGAAAACAGCCCCCGTCCGAACAGCCGGCCCGACCCCACGGCTATCACCGACTGAACCACGTTCCAGCCTGCTCCCAACCCGTGGGCCTTGGGGTCCACGAATACCATCAGGCGCAAAAGCTGGTGGGGCTTGAAGATGCGCAGCCAGCCCGCCCAGGTGCTCAGCACGCCTGCGGCCACGGCCGCGCCGGCAAGCCCCACCATCCAGGCCAGGTACCTGCCTGGCGCCTGCGCCACAAAGAGCATGCCCAGCAGGATGGCCCCAAACACGGCAGAGGTGCCCAGATCCGGCTGCAGCAACACCAGGGCGGTGTACGCGCCGGCCAGCGCCACGGGGGCCACCAGG
>DATCLL010000141.1:0-4166 GCA_036563935.1 Limnochordales bacterium
GGCCGCCGGTCCTGCGCCGGCCGGTTCCACGGCCACTACCGGCTCCCCGTCCCGCGGCCTCCCCTCCCCGGCCGCCCGCCGGGACGCCTGCGCCGGTGCCGCGCCCTCGCCCGCCGGCCCGCCCGCATCCCACGCCTCGAGGAGCCTGCCGCACCAGCGCTGCAGCGCCGCCAGGTACAGCTCCTGCGCCCTCGCCTGCAGGGCAAAGGCGCTGTGAAGCTCCCCCATGCCCTCCGGGCCGGACCTGCGCCACTCCTGGAGGCGAAACGCCTGCTCCACCGCCCGAAGCTCCGGCGGGGCCAGCTCAAGCCCCTGGCCGTCCCACAGCATCAGGGTGCATTCCCCGTCCTCGCGCCCCGCGCCGCCCTGGCCGTCCCCTCCGCCTTCGCCCCCCTGAGCCACGTACACGCCGCCGCCGGCGCCGGCCGCCCGCACGGCCATCCTCGCCACCGCAGCGGCACAGGCGTCCACCCACAGCACCGCACAGCCGGCGGCGCTCACGCCGCATCCTGCCGCCCAGGCCAGGGTGCGCGCGGCCGCCTGGCCGCTGTGGGCCACCACCACGGCCGTGCCCGGCGCCAGCCGCCCCGCAAAGGCTCCGGCCAGGCCCAGGGCCAGCTCGGGCGGCAGGCTGGCGTTGGCCAGGCCCCGCACCCCCAGCGGGCCCACCGCCGGCCGAAGAGGCGAGCCTGCCCACACCACCCAGCGGGTGAGGCGTTCGTGGGCCTCCACCTGCTTGCCGGGCCACAGCCGCACCCCCGGCCCCACCACCCCGCCCTGCTCCACCCGGCAGTCGCGGCCCAGCACCGCCCCCTCGAACCCCCTGGCCGCCCGCCCCAGTACCACCCCGTCCGCCAGCACTGCCCCTCGCACCTCGGCGGCGGGCCCCACCCAGCACCCCTGCCACAGCACGCTGTGGCGGACGCTGGCGCCCCTGCCCACGTGGCACTGCGGCCCCAGGCACGCAAACGGCCCCACCTCGGCGCCGTCCTCCACCTCGCACCCGGGCCCCAGCTGGCACGGGGGCACCAGCTTGGCCCCGGGCGCCACCCGGCACCCGGGCCCCACCCGCACCCCTTCGGCGCCCTGCTCCACCCACCGCGCCATCACGTCCAGGTGGGTCTGCCGGTACTGCTCGGGGGTTCCCACGTCGTTCCAGTAGCCTTCCCGGGCCACCCACCCGTACAGCGCCGCGCCTTCCTGCAGCAGCCGGGGGAACAGTTCCTGGCTGAAGTCCACCGGCCGCCCCTCGGGCAGACCGGCCAGCACCTCGGGCTGCAGGACGTAGATGCCGGTGTTGGCCTGGTTGGAAAAGAGCTCCGCGCGGCAGGGCTTTTCCTGGAAGCGCGCCACCCGCCCGGCCGGGTCCGTGGCCACGATCCCGTACTCCCCCGGCTCCTCCACCCGGCGCAGCACCAGGGTGGCCACCGCCCCCCGCTCCCGGTGAAAGCGCACGGCCTGCTGCAACGGGATGTCGGTGAAGGCGTCGCCGCTGACCACCAGGAAGGTTCCGTCCAGCCAGGGAAGGGCTCGGGCCGCGCTGCCCGCGGTGCCCAGGGGGTGGGGTTCCACCAGGTAGCGCACCCGCAGCCCGAACTCCCGCCCGTCGCCGAAGCGCTCCTGGACCATCTCCGGCATGGGGTGCAGGGTGACGATGACCTCCTCCACCCCGACCCGGGCCAAAAGCCGCAACAGGTGGGCCATCACCGGCTCGTTGAGGACCGGCACCATGGGCTTGGGCCGGTCGCAGGTGAGAGGACGAAGCCGGCTTCCCTGGCCTCCGGCCATCACCAGCGCCTTCATGGCGCTAGTGTGGGAGCGCGGCGGCCGCCCTCATGCGCGGGGAACCTGCACGGCCTGCACGCCCTGCACGCCCTGCAGGGCCTGCTGGGCCTGCTGCCAGTCGGCCAGGAACCTCTCCAGCCCCCGCTCCGTCAGCGGGTGGGAGACCAGGGCCTTCAGCACCGCGAAGGGCATGGTGGCGATGTGGGCCCCGGCCCGGGCTGCCTGCAGCACATGCAGGGGGTGGCGCAGGCTGGCCGCGATGACCTGGGCGGGCAGGCCGTGCTGGCGGAACAGCGCCACGGTGTCCCGCACCACGTGCATGCCCTCGTGGCCGATGTCGTCCAGCCGCCCCACGAACGGGCTCACGTAGCTGGCTCCCGCCCGGGCTGCCAGCATGGCCTGCATGGGGGTGAAGATGAGGGTCATGTTGACGGGGATGCCTTCCCGGGAAAGCTGCCGGGTGGCCTTCAGCCCCTCCACGGTCATGGGAACCTTGACCACCACGTTGGGCGCCACCGCCGAAAGCTCCCGGGCCTCCTGAACCATGGCCGGCGCGTCGGTGCCGATCACCTCGGCGCTCACCGGCCCGTCCACCAGGCTGCAGATCTCCTCCAGCAGCTGCCGAAACGGCCGCCGCTCCCGGGCCGCCAGGGTGGGGTTGGTGGTGACGCCGGCCAGGATGCCCCATCCGGCCGCCTCCCGGATCTCCTCCACGCGGGCCGTGTCCAGGTAGAACAGCAAGGCCGCTCCCCCTCTCGCTAGCGACGGCCGGCCGGCTGCAGCCGGGCCGAAGGTTCGGCGGGCAGGTCCAGGGGCGACGGCCCCTGCTGCAACAGCCGCAGGTACCCCGCGGCGGCGATCATGGCCCCGTTGTCCGTGCACAGCCAGGCCGGGGGCAGCACCGCCTCCAGCCCGTGCTGGCGGGCCTGTTCCTCCACGGCCGCCCGCAGCGCCCCGTTGGCCGCCACCCCGCCGGTCACCGCCACGGTGCGGACCCCTTCCTGCCGGGCCGCCCGGAACAGCTTTTCCACCAACACCTCCACCACTGCCGCCTGCAGGCTGGCGGCGGCGTCGGCCAGGGAAAGCTCGCCGCCCACCCGGGGCGCCAGCGCCAGGGCCGCCGCGGTCTTCAGGCCGCTGAAGCTGAAGTCCAGCCCCTCGGGAAGCGCCCGGGGCAGGCGAACGGCGTCGGCCCGGCCCTCCCGGCTCAGGCGGTCGATGGCCGGCCCGGCCGGGTACGGCAACCCCAGCAGCCGCCCCACCTTGTCGAAGGCCTCGCCGGCCGCGTCATCCCGGGTCCGGCCCAGCACCCGCCAGGGGCCCTGCTCGGGCACCAGGACCAGCTCCGTGTGGCCGCCGCTGGCCACCAGCACCACCATGGGCAGAGCCAGCTGCGGCCGGGCCAGCCACGCCGAGGCCACGTGCCCCTCCAGGTGGTCCACCCCCACGAAGGGGATGTCCAGGGCCACGGCCAGCGCCTTGCCCGCCATCAGCCCCACCAGCAGGCTCCCCACCAGCCCCGGGCCGTAGGTGGCGGCCACCGCGTCCAGCTGGCTTTTGTGAACGCCTGCCTGCTCCAGGGCCTGCTCCACCACGGGAACGATGGCCACCAGGTGCCGCCGGGAAGCCACCTCGGGAACCACCCCGCCGAAGCGGCGGTGCAGCTCCGCCTGGGAGGCCACCACGCTGGACAGAACCTCCCGCCCGTCGCGCACCACCGCCGCCGCGGTGTCGTCGCAGCTGGTGTCGATGCCCAGCACCAGGCGGGCGGGCGTCTGGCGCACGGGCCTCACGGCTGCCCCACGTCCCTCACCGGCCCGTTCCCGCCCCTGCATCGGGCGGCGGGGACTCGCCGGGCAGCATGTCGCTCAGGTCCCGCCACATGATGATGGCGTCCTCGTTGTTGTCCCGGTAGTAGCCCCGGCGCACCCCCACGCTCTGGAACCCCAGGGACTGGTAGAGGCTCTGGGCGCGCAGGTTCGAGCGGCGCACCTCCAACGTCAGCCGCCGGGCGCCTTTGCGGATGGCCAGCTCCGTGATGGCGTGCAGAAGCCGCCGCCCCACCCCGCGGCTTCGGTAGTCGGGGTGCACGGCCACGTTGGTGATGTGGCCCTCGTCGGCCACGATCCAGATGCCCACGTACCCCACGGTGCGGCCGTGCACCCGGGCCACCAGGTAGTGGGCCCGGTCGTTCTCCAGGAGCTCCGACAAAAAGGCCGTGCGGGACCAGGGGCTGGTGAAGGAGAGCCGCTCGATGGCCATGACGTCGTTGAGATCCCGCACCCGCATGGGGTCGATGACGACCTCCAGCGGCTCGTCGTCCCTCAGCTCTTCGGTGGCCATCGGCGCTCCGCCTCCGTCACCTTCAGGTACAGCGCGTC
>DATCLL010000142.1:0-2766 GCA_036563935.1 Limnochordales bacterium
ACCTTGACGAGCTCTCCCGCCGTGGCTTAGTCTGGATCTGCCTTCCACCAGCCAGTGTGCCGCCGAGGTGATGGCGGTGCGCTACCGGCTGGTCCCCGTGCTGCAGGAGGGCGGACCGCGGGTGGTGGTTCGCCCCGTCCCTGATGAGGTCCACCGTTGCGGGCTTCCCCTGTTCGCCGCGCACGAGGCGGCCCGGCAGCTTGCCCGCTACCGGTGCGTCGGAGGCCTGTTTCGGGGCGGCCTTGCGGGCTGGGTGGCCCGGGCCCGCACCCGCTGGCTGACGCGCCGCCTGCTTCGGGGCCTGGGATACGGGCGGGGCGACCTGTACGTGGACTGGCCTGAAGGAGCGGGCGGCGGGCCTGCGGCCAGCCCCCGCCAGCAGGCAGACCAGTGGGCCGAGGCCTCGGTGGAGGCCGTCGTAGACCAGGTGGCTGAGGCGCTGACCGGCAGGCTGTACCTGGAGGACGAGCTGGTGCAGTGGGCCCGCCGCCACGGGCTTTCGGCGCAGGCGGTGGTGATGGCGGCGGAGGCCCTGGTGGCCGAGGGGAAGGCCTGCCGGTGGCCGGCGGTGGAGCTTCAGGGAGGCAGGCCCCTGTGCCGGCGCTGCGGCGCCCGGCAGGCCGTGGTGCGGGAGGCGTGCGTGCGCTGCGGCTGCAGGGCCTGTCCCCGCTGCCTCACTTGCGCGGCCATGGGGTTTGCCACGGGATGCCAGGCCCTGTACGCCATGCCGGCGGGCAGGGCCCGGGAGCCCTCCTTTCAGCCGCCGAACGCCCCCTACAGCCTCGGGCGGGCTCAGCAGAGCCTGGCCGCGCGCCTGGTGCAGCTGGTGGACAGGCACCTGCAGGAGATCCCGCCGGGCAGCGGCCGTGACGGCCGCCCCGGGGAGGACCCGTTTGCGAACCTCCCCCACGGCTGCCTGGTGTGGGCGGTGACCGGAGCGGGTAAGACGGAGGTGGCCCTGCAGGCCGTAGCCCGTGCCCTGCAGCTGGGATGGCCCGTGGCCTTTGCAGTGCCCCGCCGGGACGTGGCGCAGGAGGTGGCCCGCCGGGCGCGCCAGTGGTTGGGAGACGGCGTGGAGCTGCGGATGGGTCGCGCCGCCCCGCAGGGCAGGCCGGTCCCCGGGGTGGCGGCCCCGGCAGAGGAGGGCAGCCCGGAGGCGGCCCGGACACAGGGCACAGGGGTCGAGCCCGGGCGGCTGGTGGTGGCCACCACCCACCAACTCCTGCGGTTCTACCGGGCCTTCGGGCTTGTGGTGCTGGACGAGGCGGACGCCTACCCGTTCCGGGACAACCCCGTGCTGGAGCAGGCCGCGCTGCGGGCCTTGCAGCCGGGGGGACTGCTGGTGGTGATGACCGCCACGCCCGGCCGGCTGTGGCTGGCCCGGGCCCGGCGGGCGGGCTGGCCGGTGCTGGTGCTCCCGGCCCGCTTCCACGGCCACCCGCTGCCGGTGCCTGAGGTGTGGGTGCACCGGGAGATGGCGGCGTGGCAGCGGGAGCCCGACCGCCCCGACCGGGTGCCGGCCCGGATCCGGGAGTGGCTTCAGGCCCGGGATCCGGGCCGGCGGCTGCTGGTCTTCGCCCCCACCGTGGGCCTGGCGGAGGCCGTGGGCCGGGCGCTGCGCGTGCCTGTCTGCCACAGCCGCCACCCGGACCGGGCCCGTACGGTGCAGGCCTTCCTGCAGGGGCGCATGCCCGTGCTGGTAAGCAGCCCCCTCCTGGAGCGAGGGCTCACGTTCCCGGGGGTGGACGTGCTGGTGGTCTTCGCCGACTGGGAGGGGATCTTCGACGAAGCGGCCCTGGTGCAGATGGCAGGCCGGTGCGGGCGCAGCCCCCAGGACCCGGCGGGCCGGGTGCTGCTGGCTGCATCCCGCTTCAGCCACGCCATGCGGGCAGCCTGCCGGCACCTGGCCTCCATGAACCGGCAGGCGCAGCAGCTGGGGTTTTTGCGGGATGCCTCAAGGGGACAGGGGGCGGAGGTGGTATAATGCGCTGACCCTCTTCACCAGGGAGGTGCGCTGGTGGACCTGGCTCGGCCGGGACACCCACTGGCCCGCCATCCGCTGCTGGGGCTGGTGGGCAATACTCCTATGGTCCGGCTGCAGAGACTGTGGCCCCAAGACCACCCGGTGGCCGTCTCCGTGAAACTGGAGGCCTTCAACCCCGGGGGTTCGGTGAAGGACCGCCCGGCGCTGTACATGGTGGCGCGGGCCCTGCAGGAGGGACGCCTGGAGGGGCGGTCGTTGCTGGATGCCACCTCCGGCAACACGGGCATCGCGTACGCCATGATCGGGGCGGCGCTGGGGTTGCGGGTCACCGTCTGTCTTCCGGCCAACGCCAGCGAGGAGCGGCGCCTGCTGCTGCAGGCCTTCGGCGCCAGGGTGGTCCTCACGGATCCCCTAGAGGGTTCCGAGGGGGCCAGGGTGGAAGCCCGCCGGCTGGCGGAGCGCTACCCCGACGAGTTCTGCTGGCTGGACCAGTACAACAACCCGGCCAATCCCCAGGCGCACTACGAGACCACCGGCCCGGAGATCTGGCGGGACACGGGGGGACGGGTGACCCACCTGGTCGCGGGAGCCGGCACGGGGGGCACCCTGATGGGTACCGGGCGGTACCTGAAGGAGCGCCGGCCGCAGCTGCAGGTGGTGGCGGTCCAGCCCGACAACCCCCTGCACGGCCTGGAAGGGCTCAAGCACATGGAGACAGCCGACGTGCCGGGCATCTACCGGCCCGAGCAGGTGGACCGGGTGGAGTACGTGACCACCGAGGA
>DATCLL010000143.1:0-5834 GCA_036563935.1 Limnochordales bacterium
TGGAGCTGTTCGACCAGGTGGTGCGCCGGTGGTGGAAGGAGCTGGAGGGCAATCCTTCCAACGCCTGGCTTGAGGCCCGTTCGTTCGAGGCGGCCCTGGCCCGCCAGGCGCTGGCCCGCCGGCTGCAGGAGGCGGCACGCCATCATCCCTGGATAGCCCGGGATGGCCGGCCGGGGATGGGCCCAGGCGGGCACACGGACAGGCCGGATCTCACCGGCCCTCCAGGCGCCGCCGGAGTGGCCGCTCCCTCGTCCCAGGCCCAGCCATCGGGCACGGGCCCGGCCGACGGCAGCCCTGCGTCGGCCCGCAGGGCGCGGGGCGGCTACAGCCCGCTGGAACGCCTTCAACGGGCCCGCCTGGAGGAGCTCTCCCCGGCCGAGCTGCGCCAGCTGGCTCGCCTGCTGGCGCAGCTGGGGCCGCCGCCCAGAAGGCGTTCCCGCGTCACCGTGGCCGCCCGCAGGGGGGTGCGGTGGGATCTGGCCCGCACGGCCCGGCGCGCCCTGGCCAGCGGCGGGGAGCTGTCCGTGCTGGTGCGGCGGCGCTTCCGGGTGATGCCGCGCCGCCTGGTGGTGCTTCTCGACACCAGCGGGTCCATGGAGCCCTACGCCCGGGCGTGGCTGGCCGCCCTGTGGGGGCTTGCCCGGCGGTGGGGAAATGTAGAGGTCTTTTCCTTCGGCACCCGTCTGTCCCGCCTCACGCCGTACCTGCGGCGGGGACACGTGAACCCGGCGCTGGCGGCCGCCGCAAGCCACATCCAGGACTGGGCAGGCGGCACCCGCATCGGCCAGTGCTTGCGCCGGCTGCAGCGCCGCTGGGCCAAAGGGCTGCTTCGCCAGGGGGCGTCGTTGCTGGTGGTGAGCGACGGGTGGGATCGGGGCGACGCGGGCCTGCTGCGGCGTGCCATGGCCGGCCTGCGTTTGCGCACCCGGCTGCTGGTATGGGTGGTGCCGTACCGGCTGCAGCGGGAGGCCGGCGGGCTTCCCGAAGGGCTGGCCGCGGCTGTGCCGTACCTGGATGCGCTGGTAAGCGTGAGCACGGTGGCCGAGCTCCACCGCCTGGCCCGCTGGCTGGCCGGCGAAGCCCGCCGGTTCGTGCCGGGCACTCCCGGTTCCCTCACCCGCAGGCAGCTGCTGCCGGGCCAGGCTGCGCAGCCGGCCGCGGGTCGGGCGGGGCCCTTCGGGCTGCCTGCGTGACGGACTGGCCGGGCAACGGCTCTTGCAGGGACGCCTCCTGGAGGAATGCCGGGTCGGGCGCCAGCGGCCACACGAACACTTCCACGACGCCGTTGCAGCCCGTTCCCAGGCCCCACAGCTCGTCGTCCTCGGAGGTCATGTCGTAGCGCAGAAGCTGCGGCTCGCCGGTCTTCATGGCCTGGCGGGCGGCTTCCACCACATCTGTCTCCAGGCATCCGCCGCTGATGGCTCCGGCGGTGGTTCCGTCCTCGAAGACCAGCATGCGAGCCCCCTCATGCCGGTAGGCAGAACCCTCCACCCCCACCACCGTCGCCATCGCGCACCGCTGCCCGCGGCCTAAGGCCTGCGCTGCGGCCTCCAGCAGGCGGAAGGTCTCGGTGGCGTCCATAAACATACCCCCACCCGTTCCCTTTCGGGGCCTGGCGCCGCAGCTCCTGCCCCGGCAGGGGTTTGCCCGCCGGGGTGCCGAAGAGCATGGGCGGGTGGCGAGCGCTCGCCAAGCAACCCGTGGCAAGGACGGTGGCGCCATGAAGGACGTGCCGCAGGCGACCGGGCCGGCGTGGCTCGTCCAGCAGGCCGCCGGGGAGCTGGCGCAAGGGCGGCGTGTCTGCATCGCAACGGTGGTCAGCAGCGGGCCGGGGGCGCCCGCTCCGGGCAGCGCCTGGCTTGTCCGGGAGGACGGCCCGGCGCAGTTCTGCCCGGCCGCCCGCCGTGCCGGCGGCCCCGACGGCGCCGAACCGGCTTCCCTGGCAGCGGCCGTGGTTCAGCAGGCCCGCCACCTGCTGGAGCGCGCCCGCACTCGGCCGCCCGGCCGGGCGGCAGGCCCCCGGGAGCGCATGGCACACCTGGTCTGGCCGCAGCCGCAGCCAGCTTCAGGCCCTGACGGCGGACCGCAGGCGGCAGGGCGTACGCGCGTCTTCCTGGAACTCCTGGAACCCCCGCCCCGACTGCTGGTGGTGGGAGCGGGCCAGGATGCCCCACCCCTGTGCCGGCTGGCGGTGGAGGCAGGGTTCGAGGTGCGGGTGGCCGATCCGAGGCCGGCCTTCGCGGTGCCGTCCCGCTTCCCCCAGGCCCGGGAGGTGCGGCTGTGCGAACCCGGCGCCCTGCCCGAGGAGTGGTTCCGGGGAGACTGCTATGCGGTGGTGATGAACCACCACTTCCTGCGGGACGTGGCCGCGCTGCGCCAGCTGGTGGAGCAGCGGGTTCCGTACATCGGGGTGCTGGGGCCCCGGGCCCGCACCGAGCGCCTGGTGGCCCGGGTAGAGCAGGAGTTGGGACGGGCCCTGGACGCCCCGGAGCTGGGCAGCATCTACAGCCCGGTGGGCGTCGACCTGGGGGGCGAAAGCCCCGGAGCCATCGCGTTGAGCATCGTGGCGGAGGTGCTGGCGTTCCGTTACGGCCGCCCGGTGCCGCACCTGCGGGACCGGCGCGGTCCCCTGCATCCCGAACGCCTGCAGCCGCCAGCGGCAAGCGCTGGCTGACGGGAACGCCGACGTGAACGCCGACGTGAACGGGCGGATCTGGGCGGTGGTGCTGGCCGCAGGCCAGTCCCGGCGCATGGGGGGCGCGACGCCCAAGGTGCTGGAGCTGGTGGGCGGCGAGCCCATGGTCTGCCGGGCGGTCCGGGCGGCGCTGCGCGCCGGGGTGGTCGGCGTCGTGGTGGTGGCCGGGCCCCACCCGGAGCGGGTGGCCGAAGCCGTGCGGCAGGCCGCCCGAACGGCTCCCGCCGTGCCCGTGCAGGTGCGCCCCAACCCGGACTTCGCCGGGGGGATGGCCAGCTCGCTGCAGCAGGGACTGGCAAGCCTGCCCGACGAGGCCGGCGCGGCCCTGGTGGTGCTGGCGGACCAGCCTCTGGTGGGGCCCGAGCTGTTGCGAAAGGTGATGCAGGCGGGCCGGAATGCCTGTGCTGCAGCCTGCCGCTACCCCGACGGCCATCCCGGGCCGCCCTGCCTGTTGAAGCGGGAGCTCTGGCCGAAGGTGATGATCCTGCGGGGCGACCAGGGCGCCCGGACAGTCCTGCGGGAGCTGGGTGAGGGGCTTGCCCTGGTGGCGTGCCCGCCGGGCGAGCTGCTGGACGTGGACACGCCCGAGCAGCTGGCCGAGGCGCGAGCCCGCCTGGGGCGCCTGCCGCAGCAGGGGTAGATGGGGGCAGTCGGGACGTGGCGTGGCTGGGCGTGGTGGAGGCCTCCTACTGGGCGGCCGACTTCCGGGTGGCCCGGCTCATCCACGGTGCCTACCAGGCCGCGGGCCGGCCCCAGCCGGTGGCGGTGGTGGGCGTATCGGGGCCGGGGGAGGCGGGCCGGGATGTGGGCCCGCTGGTGGCCCGGGAGATGGTTCGCTCGTATCGGACCGTGTTCGGGCTGCCGGAGCGGCCGGTGACGCTGGACCAGCTGCCCGACGTGGTGGGCGAGTTCCGGGCGGAGTTTCCCCAGGGGTTCGTGGTGGTGGTCTGGGGCGCCCCGCTGCCTGCCCGGCTGGCCGCCCAGCTGCCCGCAGGCGCGCGGCAGGGACTGGTGCTGGGCTGGTCGTCCCGGGCCCGGGCTGCCGAGGAGGAGGCCGAGGAGACAGCCCTGTCAGGGGGTTGGACGGCCGACCGCCTGATGGCCGAGGCCCTGGCCGCCTGTGGCCGGCTGCCGCATGCGGCGGCGGAAGGGGCGGCGGCGTGCCCGCCTCCGGCAGCACAGGAGGGACACGTGCAGCTCATCGGGCTTGTGGAAGGCCCCGCCTCACGGTCAGGGGCGCCGGGCCGCCTTCAGCGGATGGTGGACGTCCTGGTGGACGGGATCCTCCGGTTCTTTTTCCGCCACGGGATCCTGCCTTGAGGGGGAGACAAAGCTACGTCCTGCGGGTGCCGGGTGGGGGGCCTTCCGCCAGGTCGGGCCGGCTGCAGCGAGGGGTGGGGACGGCCGTGGAGTCGGCGGAACAGCTGCTGCAGGAGCTGGTTCAGCGCTTCAACGGCAGGCAGGTGTCTTTTGCCGTGGAACCGGCCTGCCTGCAGATCCGGGTGCTGGGCGAGGGGGGTGGCAGCTGGGTGGTGCAGCTGGGGCAGGACGGCCGCGCGAGCCTGAGCACGGGGGAGGCCGAGCGGCCGGACGTGACGGTGGAGGTGAGCGCCGAAGACCTGCACGCCCTGGCGTCAGGCCGTCTTTCGGCCGGAACGGCGTTTCTCAGCGGTAGGCTGCGCGTGGCGGGCAACCTGGGCCTTTTGCTGCGGCTTCGACCGCTTCTGGGGTGACGGTCAGCCGCCGATGGCGTACATGGCCCTGGCCGGCCGGCGGAAGTCGGGCCGGTTGATGAGGTGCCCCTCCCACTTGACCCACACGGCCTGCCGGATGAACTCGGCCACCTCGTCGTCCCCGGCGCCGCCCCGCAAAAGCGGGCGCAGGTCGGGCTCTTCCAGGGCGAACAGGCAGTTGCGGATCTTGCCGTCCGCGGTGAGACGGATGCGGTCGCAGAACCGGCAGAAGGGGCGGGAGACGGTGGGGATGATGCCGATGACCGCCCCGTTGGCCAGCCGGTACTCCCGGGCAGGGTCCGAGGGGTCGTTGTGGAGAGGTTCCACGGGGCCCAGCGGGGCGAGGCGCTCCAAAATCTCGTCGGCTTCCACCACCCGGTCCCGGCTCCACCGTTCGTCCCCGTCCAGGGGCATGAACTCGATGAAGCGCACCACCACGCCGGAGCGCCCCGCCCACAGGGCGAAGTCCAGGATCTCGTCGTCGTTGATGCCCCGCATGACCACCGCGTTCACCTTGATGGGGGAAAAGCCCGCCTCCCGGGCTGCCTCGATGCCCGCCCAGACCCGGTGAAAGCAATCCCGGCGGGTGATGGCGGCGAACCTCTCCGGGCGCAGGGTATCCAGGCTGATGTTGACGCTTTGCAGCCCGGCCTCCTTCAGGGCGCGGGCCTTGGCGGGCAGAAAGTAGCCGTTGGTGGTCATGCTCAGCGAGCGCAGGCCGGGAATGGCCGCCAGCATCTCCACCAGGCGCTCCACCTGCCGGCGCGCCAGCGGCTCGCCGCCGGTGAGCCGGATCTTCTCCACCCCCATGGCCACGCACAATCGGGCCACCCGCGCGATCTCCTCGAAGGTGAGCAGCTCGTCCCGGGGCAGCCACTGGACCGGACCGGCGGGCATGCAGTAGAGGCAGCGGAAGTTGCACTGGTCGGTGACGGAGATGCGCAGCTTGCGCACCACCCGTCCGAACCGGTCCACCAGCAACGGGGCCACCCCCAGGCGGCTGCGGCGCAAGGCGGAGCCGGCCGGGCCCTGCGCCGCCGGATTTCCGGGCCGCGGGACGCCAGGGCTCTGACGACAGGTTACCACGAGGCCCACGGTGCCTTCAACGCAAGGGCGAACTGCGTCCCGGCCCAGGGCGCGGGTGGCGGGCGGGCACGAGGGGAACCAGCCTGAGGGGAACTGGCGGTGATCTGGAGGAGAGCGGCAGGTCCGCGTCGGCCGGCGCCGAATGGCTTCGGCCGGAGCCGGGCCACGAGCCAGGGGATGCATGGGCCGACTCCACGAGGGAGCACTCAGGCAGTGGCCGACTCGGTGGGAGACTGGGTCATCTGGACCCAGGGAGTGAGCAAGGAGTTCGGCGGCCTGCGGGCGGTGGAGGACCTGAACCTCCGGGTGCGACGCGGCCG
>DATCLL010000144.1:0-1880 GCA_036563935.1 Limnochordales bacterium
TGGTGGGCAGCGGCAACTACCGCTTGGTGGACGCCATGGTGCGGGAGGGCATCGCCTACTACGGCGTGCGCCACGAGGCCAACGCCGTGGGCATGGCCAGCGGCTACGAGCGGGTGAGCGGGCGGCTGGCTGCCTGCACCGTGCACCAGGGTCCGGGCTTCACCAACACCCTCACCTCCCTGGCCGATGCGGTACGGGCCCGCTCTCCCCTGTTGCTGTTGGCGGCGGCCGCGGAGAGCACGGCTCTGTACCATAACCAGCGCATCGACCAGGCCGGACTGGCCGCGCTGGTGGGGGCCGCGGTGGAGCAGCTGCGGGACCGCACCGTGGGGGAAGACCTGGCCCGGGCTGTGCACCGGGCGAAGGTGGAACGGCGGCCGGTGGTGCTGTCGCTTCCCACGGACTGGCAGGAGCGGGAACTCCCGGAGCCGGGCGGGCCACCGCGGCTGCCCTGGAGCGGGCGGCCCACGTGGGTACCGGCGGCGCCGCAGATCGAGCAGGCGGTGGAGCTCATCTGCGCCTCGTCGCGTCCCGTGGTGCTGGCCGGGCGGGGAGCCGTGCGGGGGGAAGCGCCCCGGGCCCTGCGCAGGCTCGGCGACTGTATCGGCGCGCTGTTCGTCAGCTCGGCCCCTGCCAAGGGGGTCTTTGACGGCAGCCCGTACGACCTGGGGGTGGCCGGAGGGCTGGCTCCCCGGGAGGCAGCTGCCCTGGTGGGCGAGGCGGACCTGATCCTGGCCTTTGGGGCCAGCCTCAACTTCTGGACAACCCGGCGCAGGCGCCTGTTTTCGCCACAGGCCCGTGTCGTGCACGTGGACGACGACCCCAGGGGCATGGGGCTGCAGCTCCCGGTGGACCTGGCCCTGGTGGGGGACGTGGCCGCCACCGCGCTGGCGCTGGCCGAGGAGCTGGAACGCCGGGGCTACCGCTCCGGCGGCTTCCGGCAGTGGCTGAGCCTGCAGCACCGCGAGCTCACCGCCGGTTCCGGGCACGCTTTCGCGGCCCCGGCTCCGCTGCAGGGCTCCACACCGGGCACCGTGGATCCCCGGGGCCTGGCGGAGTGGCTGGACCGGGTTCTGCCGCCGGAGCGGACCGTGGTGGTGGACGCGGGGCACTTCATGGCCTTTCCCGTGCTCCACATGCGGGCGCCCGCCGGTGGGTTCGTGCCCGTGTGGGACTTCCAGGCGGTGGGGATCGGGCTGGGCGTGGCCATGGGGGCCGCCGTGGGCTGCCGGCAGCGCCTTACCGTGCTGGCGGTGGGGGACGGCGGGCTGTGGATGAACCTCGGCGACCTGGAGACGGTGGCCCGCTACCGCATCCCGCTTCTGGTGGTGGTGTTCGACGACGCGGCCTTCGGGGCCGAGGTGCACCACTTCCGCCACGAAGGGGTGCGGCTGGACTTCGCCCGCTTTCCCGACCGGGACCTGGCGCAGCTGGCCCGGGCCGTGGGGGGACAGGGCCACACCGTGCGGCAGCCGGAGGACCTGGAGTCGTCGCCGCTGCGGCGGTGGCTTGCCAATCCGGAGGGCCTGTTCCTGCTGGACTGCAAGGTGGATCCGTCGGTGCAGGCGGAGTTCCTGCAGGAGGCGTTCTTGCCGGAGTGAGCGGGGAAGACCCCGGTGAGGAGGAGGGGGCGCGGATGAAGGGCAGGACCTTTTGGAAGCGCTGCCAGGTTCAGCTGCGCGTAGCTATGCTGCTGGCTGTCGCCTGGGCCGGCCTGCCGGCGGTGGCGGCGGCCGGCGCCATCACCTTGCGGGGGGTGACCGCCTGGCCGCAGAACGTGGTGGAGAACGCAGGCTTCTTCTACCTGCGGGACGAGCTGAACCGGGCCAGCGGGGGCTCGGTGCGCATCGAGTACGCGGGCGGGCCCGAATCCATCCCCA
>DATCLL010000145.1:0-1810 GCA_036563935.1 Limnochordales bacterium
CCGGTGGCCCGGCGCACCAGCTCGTCACCGGTGAGGCTGGCGCCCCAGCGGTGCACGTGGCGGCGCATCCAGCCCAGCAGGGGTGCGAAATCCCCCCGGGCGACGGCCTCGGGTATGCCGGGCAGCTCCTGCAGCGCCTGGCGGTACAGCTGCACGGCCAGCACGTTGCCCAGGGTATAGCTGGGGAAGTACCCGAACGAGCCGTGGGCCCAGTGGATGTCCTGGAGCACGCCCCGGGCGTCGTCGGGGGGCCTCAGGCCCAGCAGGGACTCCATGGCGGCGTTCCAGGCGTCGGGGAGGTCTTCCACCGCCAGCCGTCCCTCCAGAAGCTCCCGCTCCAGGCGGAAGCGCAGGAAGATGTGCAGGTTGTAGGTGAGCTCGTCGGCCTCGGTGCGGATGAGGCCCGGCCGGACGGCGTTGACGGCCCGGTAGCACTGTTCCGGGTCCACGCCGGCCAGCTCCCCCGGGAAGGCCCGCCGGGCCAGGGGCAGCACAAACCGCCAGAACTCCCGGGACCGGCCCACCAGGTTCTCCCACAGCCGTGACTGGGACTCGTGCACGCCCAGGGAGGCTCCCTCAAACAGGGGGGTGCGTTCCCACTCCGGGGGCAACCCCTGCTCGTAGAGGGCGTGGCCCGCCTCGTGCAGGGTGGACAGCAGCGCCTCGGTGAAGTTGTCCTCCCGGTAGCGGGTGGTCAGGCGCACGTCGCCGGCCCCGAAGCTGGTGGTGAAGGGGTGCGGCGAGCAGTCCTGCCGGCCCCGCCCGAACTGAAAGCCCACGGCCTCCAGCACCTGCAGGGTGAGCCGCTCCTGGGCGGCCCTGGGAAAGCGGCCCCGCAGGGCGCCGTCGTACTGCTGGCGGGGCCGGGCCTGCTGCAGCACGGCGCGCACCAGGCCTTCCAGGCCGGCCTGCAGGCTCTGGAAGAGCTGGTCCACCTGCCGGGTGGTCATGCCCGGCTCGTACTCCTCCAGCAGCGCGTCGTAGCGCTCCTGCTCCCAGGTGAGGCAGTCCGCCATCTCCCGGGCCAGGCGCACGTTGCGGGCCAGGTGCGGGGCGAAGAGGGCGAAGCGGTTCTCCCGCCGGGCCACTATCCACTCGTGGGTGGCCCGGGCCGTGGCCTGGGACCACTCTTCGGCCAGGCGGGGCGGGATGCGCACGGCCCGCCGGTGCAGCCGGGCGGCCACCCGCACCAGGGAGGCTTCGAAGCTGTCCGCCGGCAGGTTCTCGGTGCGCTCCTGCAGGCGCAAAAGGAGCTCCCCCATCCGGGGCGCGGTGAACAGCTCGTGGCGAAGGCGCGCCAGCGTGGCCAGCTGGCGGGCCCGGGCGGGGGCGCCTTCCGGGGGCATCCACGTCTCCTGGTCCCACGCCAGCACCGCGGCAGCCGCCTTCAGGTCCCACACCACCCCCAGGCGCTCCAGGAGTTCCTGGAAGTCCGGGTCCTGGCGAAGGGCACGGGGAGCCGTCACGGCTGTCCGCCTCCGGTTGGCGTCGCTGCAGCAGGAGTGCCTGCTGCCGCGGCAGCCGGGCTGGAGTTCCGGGCTGCCAGGAGTTCCTCCAGGGCCCGCTGGCGGGCCTCCTGGGCCTGTTCCTGCAGCCAGCGGGTGGGTGGGGCGGCCCGCTCCTGGCATTCGTCGGGGCTGAGGGGGCAGCGCTCGCAGGTCTCGTTGAGCAGCCCCTGGGGGAGGGCGGGGTCCTGCGCGAAGCGTACCCGGCGCAGCAGCTCGTCGTCTACCCGCAGCCCCAGGATGACGCTGGTGTACAGGTGAGGGGGCAGGTTATCCCTGCGGGCGAAGCCCAGGCACAGGAACTC
>DATCLL010000146.1:0-18797 GCA_036563935.1 Limnochordales bacterium
CGTACATCCTGTGCATCCTATCGGAGGAGGTGCAGGACCTGAACGCCGGCTTTCAGGATATCGCCCGCATTTCCCGCATGGTGTTCGACTTTCAGAAGCAGCTTCCGGCAGGCCCGTCCTCCGGCACCTGACGGGGGCCGCCGAGCCGCCAGCGGTCGCCCGGCCCTGCACCGGCCGCCGGCCACGCCCTGCCGCCGAACCGCCTGTACCCCTCCCGCATACCCTGGGCGGCGAGGTGAGCGGGCCGTGCAAGCTCCTGTCGGGCTGGTGCTCAGCGGCGGCGGTGCCCGGGGCGCCTACCAGGCGGGGGCCCTGCGGGCTCTGGCGCAGCGGTGGGCCGGCCCTCCTTTCTCGGTGGTGAGCGGCTCTTCCATCGGGGCCCTCCACGCGGCCTGCGTGGCCGAAGGGCTGGAGGGGGAAGACCTTCCGGGCGTGGCGGCCCGGCTGGAGCAGCAGTGGCGGGAGCTGCGGGAGGTGCTGCGCCCCAACTGGAAGAGCTTCCTTCAGGCCCTCCTGGGCTGGCTTCTACGCCGGCCGGCGGGGCGGGTCTGGGGTTCGGTGGTCTCCCTGCTGGACGAGGAGCCTGTCCTGCGGGCCCTCACCCAGTTCGTCCCGGCGGGCAGGCGCATGGGCGACTACCGGCGCGTGGAGCTGGTGGTGACGGCCACCGATCTGAACGCCGGGCGCACGATCTGCTTTGACCGCAGCACCCCCGAGGTTCCCGTGGTGGAGGCGGTGCTGGCATCGGCCGCCTTTCCCGTTGCCTTCCGCTCCCGGCGCATCCGGGGGCACTGGCACGTGGACGGCGGCGTCTTCGACAACGCGCCCCTTTCCCACGCCATCCGGCGTGGCTGCCGCAGCGTGGTGGTCATCGCCACCACCCCGGCCTGCGACGCGGAAGGCCCCCCGCCCGTGGCCGGGGAGTTTGCGGACATCTGGTCCGTGATGCGGCGGCTGTGGCCCCTCATGCTGGACCGGCTGCTGTATGACGAACTGCGGGACACCCTGCGCCAGGGAAGGGTGCAGGTGCTGCTCATCTGCCCCGGCCAGGAGCTGGACCCGCCGGGAACCTTCGGCTTCGAGAACGCTGCCGCCATCCATGCGGCCATCGACCGGGGCCATCGGGACGCCCTGCAGGCCCTGGCGGCCCACCGGCCGGCCCTGGCCGGCTGACAGCCCGACAGGCCGTCACAGGGCCAGCAGATACGAAAGGCCCCAGGCCGCGGCGCCCGCCAGCAGCACCGCCGTGGCCGCCAGCAGGGCGACGCGCCACTGGCGCAGGCGCAGGCGTTCCTGCCGGGTCAGGAACCTGTGCTCCCTCTGGGCCCGCCACTGGTAAAGCTCCACGTACCCGTACAGGGTCGCCAGCACCAGGGCCAGGGCTGCGATGAGCACTGCGTTCAAGGCTGCGACACCTGCCCGACCCACCCCCAGCCCGCGGCACCCCGTGGGGCCAGGAGACACTATCCAACATTTCTGTTCCCGTTTCCTGCTGCTTCGTACGGCGGGCCTCGGCCGGCGGTCTACCGGCCCTGCGCCGCCGGCCGGGCGGAGGGGTGCGGGATGACGCAGATGAAGCGCAGCACGGAGTTGCCCGTGTTGCGCAGCTCGTGCGGCTGGTCGGGCGGCACGTAGATGACGCTGCCGGGGCCTATGGCCTGCTGGCGCTGCCCGTCCCCGGCCACGCCCTGGCCTTCCAGCACGTACATCTCCTGCTCGTACCAGTGCTGGTGCAGGGGAATCTCTCCGCCCGGATCCACCTCGAACACCCGCATGGCGTACCGGGGCGCGCCGTCCTTGGGCCCGATGACCCATCGCAAACGCACGCCCTTGCCTACCGGGGCCGTCTCGAAGGGCACGGTCGACTCGTGGAACACCGCGATCCCGCCGGGTGCTTGCGCCTGCTCCACGGCCTTCCCCCCATCCCAGCCTAAGCCTACGGCGGCCCGCCGGCCGGTCCTGCCCCCGTACACCGTCGGCATACCCGGGCCACGGCGGGCATAGGCTCCCACCGCCATGGGACGGCTGTCAGCCCTCGGGCGCTCGCCCCACGACTGGCTGCAAGGCGCAGGGCGCCGGCTCCGATGGCTGGGCTGGCTGGCGGTGGGAACCCTCCTGCTTGCCACCCGAGCCCGCCCGCCGGCGGCGCAGACCCCGGCGGCCCACCGGGCCGCCTACCCCCAGGCCGAGGCCCACCTGCAGGGAGGCCCCCTGGCCTCCGGCCTGCAGGGGAGGGTGGAGTTCGAGGCGGCACCGGAGGGCACCCTGGTGCGGGTGGAGGTGTCCGGCCTTCCCGCCTACCGGCCGGGCTCGCCCCCCATCGGGCCCCATGGGTTCCACGTGCACGCCGTGGGCGACTGCACCGTGGGAGACCCCGCCGACCCGTTCCTGGCGGCGGGCCCGCATTTTGACCCTGACGGCCAGCCCCACGGCAACCATGCCGGCGATTTCCCCGTGCTGTTCTCCCAGGGTCAGGGCGGGCAGGCCCGCCTGACCTTCCTCACCGGCCGCCTGCGCCCCGAGCAGGTGGTCGGCCGTTCGGTCATCGTCCACGAAAACCCCGACGACTTCCGCACGCAGCCGGCGGGAGCCTCCGGCCGCCGGCTGGCCTGCGGCGTCATCCAGCCGGTACGGCCGTCACGCTGACGGCCACATGGGAAGGCCGCCTCGCTGGCGGCCGTCACCCCCCGCTGCAGCACCGCCATGGCCCCTCGCCCATAGCATGCCCGCACCAGGACTGTGGCAGCAGGACCCGAGCACTGGGGGGCGAGACCCATGGGTGACAGCCCGGGCGAGACCGTGCGCGACGAGACGGGCCAGACCGGGAAACCGCAGGAGCCGCCGGATCCGGGCTTCCTGTCCCGCCTGGCCGACCGCATGGAAAGGGAGCAGTGGCCGGCCGAGGCCATCGTGGGATGGGCGGTGGGCACCTTCGGGGAGCAGGCCTGCCTGGCCTGCAGCTTCGGGGTGGAGGACATGGTGTTGCTTCACATGGCCAGCGCCCTGCTGCCCGGCATGCACGTCTTTTACCTGGACACCGGCCTACTGTTCGAGGAGACGTACCGCCTCGTCCAGGAGGTTCAGGGGCGCTACCCCATCCGGCTGCTGCCGGTGCGGCCGGCCCTGAGCCTGCCGCAGCAGGCCCGCAGGCTCCATCCCCGGCTGTGGGAGGTGGCGCCCGACCTGTGCTGCCACCTGCGCAAGGTTCAGCCGCTGGAACAGTTCTTGCGGGGTTACCGAGCCTGGATCACGGGCATCCGCCGGGAACAGTCCCCCACCCGCGCCGGGGCGCGCCCGGTGGAGTGGGACCAGCGGTTCGCCCTGGTGAAGGTAAACCCTCTGGTGGGCTGGAGCTGGCAGCAGGTGTGGGCGTACGTGCGCCGCCACCGAGTTCCCCACAACCCCTTGCACCACCAGGGCTACCCCAGCCTGGGGTGCCGGCCGTGCACCTCCCCCGTGGAGCCGGGCGAGCATGCCAGGGCCGGGCGGTGGCGTGGCCATGAGAAGACCGAATGCGGGCTGCACGTATCCCAGCCTGGCAGGGGCGGCAATAACTTGCGGGGGTTTGCCGGCTGCGGGCTACCCAAACTACGGCCAGACGGAGGGGGTGAGCCAGGTGGCCCTTGGCCAGAAGCGGAACCGGCCGCTGGTGCTGGATGCTGCCCGCAGCCTGAACCAGTTCAAGTACGAGGTGGCCAACGAGCTGGGCGTGCAAATCCCCCAGAGCGACTACTGGGGTGACCTGCCGTCCCGGGTGACGGGCGCGGTGGGCGGCCACATGGTGCGGCGCATGATCGCGGCGGCCGAGCAGGCCCTCATCGAGCAGGCGGCCGCCGGCGTGCGGGCCGGTTTCCAGCAGGCGCTCAACGTGCCCAACCCGCAGACGGTGCCCAACCCCGCGCAGCCTACCGGGCAGACCCAGACCCGCTGACGGTAGGCGCATGAGCAGGGCCGGTGCAGGGCCCCGCACCACGGGGTCCTGCGCCGTCTTTCGTGCCGGGTGGCCCTGCACGGCGGCCTCGGGCCGCCGCGTTTGTTCACCCCTCCCGCCGGATGGCCAGCCGCCGCCGGGCCTGCTCCTTTTTGGGCAGCCGGATCTCCAGCACCCCGTGACGGAACCGGGCATCGGCCCGCTGGGTGTCCACGTCGGCGGGCAGCGCCAGGATGCGGTGGAACGTTCCGTACCGCCGCTCCGACCGCAGAACGCCGCCCTCCTCGGCCTCCCACTCCCGGCGCAGGTCCCCCCGGATGCGCAGCTGGTGGTCCTGCACTTCCACCTCCACCCGGTCGGGATCCACACCCGGCAGCTCTACCTGCACCAGCAGCTCGTCGGGACGGTCCACCACGTCCACGGGCGGAAAGGCGGCCAGGGAGATTCCTTCCCAGCGGGCAGGCCAGTTCCAGGGTGCCTCCTCCAGCCAGCGCCGCCAATTCGCCCACCAGCTTGCCCAGGGATCCAGGCGCCCCTCATACCGCTCGATGGCCATGCAAGCCAGCCCTCCTCCGAACCTGGGACATTTCGGGGATGCTGTCCGCTTGCGCGCACCCCTAGAATCTTTCCCGGGAGCAAGAGGGAGAATGCTCCCCGGTGACGAAAGCAGGCTTGCCGTGGGGCAGCGCAAGGGGGCGCAGGCGGCCAGAAAGGGCGGCGCGCCCGGCCCGTGAGGCTTGCCGGAGCGGGTCAGGACATGGACCAAGCGGGTCATTTCTCGTCCCAGCCGGCCACCGCATGGGTGGTGCTGGCGGCCGGCCAGGGTACCCGTATGCGTTCCAGCCTGCCCAAGGTGCTGCACCCGCTTTGCGGCCGACCGCTGGGGGCGTTCTGCCTGGCGGAAGCCCGCCTGGTGCCGGACTGGCAGCTGGTGCTGGTGGTCGGCCACGAGGCCGAGCGGGTGCAGCGGGAGCTGGGCTTCTGGGCTGCCCGCTTCGGCGTGCAGGTGGCTTTCGTCCGCCAGCAGCCCCAGCTGGGCACCGGCCATGCGGTTCAGTGCGCGCTGGGAGCGCTGGCGCGTTCGGTGCAGGAGGTGGTCATCTCCTGTGCCGACATGCCCTTGCTGCGCGGCGCCAGCCTGCTGCAGCTGGTGGATGCCCGCCGCCGGGCGCAGGCGGCCGGGGCGCTTTTGGCAGCGGTGGTGGACGACCCCACGGGGTACGGGCGCATCCTGCGACGGTCCCCGGGCGACGGCGGGGACGGGGTGGCCGACGTGGCGGCCATCGTGGAGGAGCGGGATGCCACGCCGGAGCAGCGCCGCATCCGGGAGGTGAACACGGGCACCTACTGCTTCCAGCGGGAGCCTCTGGAGCAAGCCCTGGCGCACCTGCGGCCGGACAACGCCCAGGGGGAGTACTACCTCACCGACACGGTGGGGTGGCTGGCCGCGCAGGGCCGCCGGGTGGTAGCGGTGCCGCTGGCCGACCCCCTGGAGGCGGCCGGCGTCAACGACCGGGCCCAGCTGGCCCGGCTGGAGCAGTTGCTGTTCCGCCGGGCCCGCCAGCGCCTGGAACAGGCAGGGGCGCGCTTTGCCGGCGAGCCGCCTGCCCAGGTGGAGCCCTGGGTGGAGGCCGGGGCCGACTGCGTGCTGTACCCGGGAGCGTATGTGGGTGGGGAAAGCCGCCTGGGGCGGGGCTGCGTGGTGGGCCCCGGCGCCCGGGTGGTGGACAGCGTGCTGGAGGAGGACGTGTGGGTGGCAGGGGCCACCCTGGTGGGCTGCCATGTGGGACGTTCTGCCCGGATCGGTCCCGGGGTGGCCATTGCGCCGGGAAGCGTGATTTCGGCCGGGGCCCTCATCGGGGAGACGGCGGCATGGCAGGGCCTGGGACAAGGGGGTTCGCTCCATGACGGCCGGCGCTTCGCTGGAGCCCCGGCTTGACCACCATCACAAGCGCCTGAAGCTGTTCACGGGCAATGCCAATCCCCAGCTGGCCCGGGACGTGGCGGCATGCCTGGGGGTGGAGCTGGGCCGGGCCCGGGTGAGCCGGTTCAAGGACGGCGAGATCAGCGTCCGCATCCAGGAAAGCGTGCGCGGGGCCAACGTCTTCATCATCCAGCCCACCTGCGCCCCCGTGGACTCCAACCTCATGGAACTCCTCATCATGATCGACGCGGTGAAGCGGGCGTCGGCCGCGGAGGTGGCCGCGGTGGTGCCCTACTATGGCTATGCCCGCCAGGACCGCAAGCTGCAGGCACGGGATCCCATCTCCGCCAAGCTGGTGGCCAACCTCCTCACCGCCGCCGGAGCGGACCGGGTGCTCACCGTGGACCTGCACGCAGGGCAGATCCAGGGCTTTTTCGACATCCCCGTGGACAACCTGAAGGCCATGCCCATCCTGGCCGACTACCTGGCGGCCCTGCACCTGCCTTCGCCCGTGGTGGTGGCCCCCGACGTGGGAGGCGTGGCCCGGGCCCGGGAACTGGCCGAGAGGCTGGGCTGCGGGCTGGCCATCTGCGACAAGCGCCGGCCCGAACCCAACGTCTCCGAGGTGACCCACGTCATCGGCGAGGTGGCGGGGCATACGGCTATCCTGCTGGACGACATCATTGACACAGGCGGAACCATGATCCACGCGGCCCACGCGCTGCTGGCCGAAGGGGCCAGGGCCGTTTACGCCTGCGCCACCCATGGGGTATTCTCAGAAGGCTCCCTGGAGCGCATCGCCGCCTCCCCCATCGTGGAGGTGGTGGTGACGGATACCATCCCGCTGCCGGTGGGACGACCCCTGGAGCGGGTCAAGGTTCTGTCGGTGGCCCCGCTTCTGGCGGAGGCCATCCGCAGCATCTTCGCGGAGGAATCGGTGAGCCGCCTGTTCGAGCCCGTTCACGCCTCCACAGGCGGCCGGAGGTGAAAGCAAGCGATGGCGGAGCTGGAGATCGAGGTGCGGCCCCGCACCGAGCTGGGGAGCGCCGCGGCGCGCCGGCTGCGCCGGCAGGGCTGGGTGCCGGCCAGCCTGTACGGCAGCATCGGCTCCATCCCGGTGCAGGTGAACCAGAAGGAGCTGGAGCGTCTGCTGCGCCAGGAGGGAGCCCGCACCCGGGTGCTGCGGCTGCGCCTGGTGGATGGCGGCGCCGGTGGGCAGGAAGGGTCGTACCCGGTCCTCATCAAGGAGGTCCAGGTGCACCCCGTCACCGACCAGTGGCTGCACGTGGACTTCTACGCGGTGCCCCAGGACCGGCCCGTGCGGGCCCGGGTGCCGGTGCTGGTGGAGGGCCTGGAGCAGCTTACGGCCCGCGGGCTGGTAGCGGCGGTGCTGCAGCGGGAGGTGGAGGTGGAGTGCCTCCCGTCCCTGCTTCCCGCCTACGTGGCGGTGGACGTGAGCCGGCTCAACGCCGGACAGCACGTGGCCGCCGGCGAGCTGAAGCTGCCTGAGGGGGTTCACGTGCGCTCCGAGCCGGAGGAGATCCTGGTCTCCGCGGTGGCGCCCAGGGGTGCGGCCGCAGAGGAGGCGGAGGCGGCAGCCGCCGCAGCCGCCCAGGCTCCTGCGGAGCCCGAGCGGGTCACCCGCCGGCGGGCCCGTGAAGAGGAAGAAGAGGAGAAGTAAGGGGCGCGGCGGGGCAGGCACGTGGCAGACCACCGGGTCGTGGTGGGCCTGGGCAACCCCGGCTCGCGCTACGAGCAGACCCGCCACAACGCGGGCTTCCGGGTCGTGGCCCTTCTGGCGCGCCGGCTGGACGCCTGGGGGCCGGCAAGCATGTGCGACGCCGAGGTGTTCGAGGCCCAGGATCCGCCGCTGCATTGGGTGCTGGTGCGCCCCCTGACCTACATGAACCTCAGCGGGCGGGCCGTGCGCTGCATGGTGGCCCGGCTGGGGATCCCCGCGTCGTCGGTGCTGGTGGTGTACGACGACGTGGCCCTGCCCGTGGGCCAGATCCGCCTGCGCGGGCGGGGCTCCAGCGGCGGGCACCGGGGCATGCAGTCGGTGCTGGAGGAGCTGGGCACCCTGGAGGTGCCCCGGCTGCGGGTGGGCATCGGCCAGCCGCCAACCCACCTCAGCTGGGCCGACTACGTGCTGGAGGTTCCCTCCTCCGCCGAGCAGGGCCGGCTGCGGGAGGCCGAAGCGGTGGCCGTGGAGGCAGTGCTGCACTGGGGGCGTTTCGGCATCGATTCGGCCATGAGCCAGTTCAATCGGCGTTCGGGGTGACCGCGCCTTGAGCCTTCGTCCGCTGGTGGAGCTCGTTCGCCAATCGGACCTGGTCCGGCGCATGGGGGCCGGCGTGCTGGCGGGCGGCGAGCAGATGGTGACGGGGGTCAGCGGCGCCCAGAAGACGGTTCTGGTGGCCGCGCTCTTCCAGGAGCTGCAGGCCCTGTCGGGGGCAGCAGGCGCCGGCGTTCTGGTGCTGACGGCGGGCCGCAAGAGCGCCGAGCAGTGGTACCACGACCTGGTCCAGCTTTTGGGCGAAGGGCAGGTGGGCATCTACCTGCCCCTGGAGACGCTGCCCCACGAAGAGGTGACGCTCAGCCCCGAGCTGAGCGGGCGGCGCCTGGAGGCGCTGCTGCGCCTGCTGGGAGTGGGGTTCGGCCCGTCGGTGGTGGTGGCCGACGCGGGGGCCGCGGCGGAGCGGGTGCTTCCCTCGGAGGCGATGCGGCGGCACACCCTGGTGCTGCGGGTGGGGCAGGTTCTGGCGCCCCAGGAGGTGGCCGCCCACCTGGGGGCTTGCGGCTACGAGCGGCGCACCCGGGTGGACGGGCCCGGCCAGTTTGCCGTGCGGGGCGACATCGTGGACGTCTTCCCCCTGAACCGCCAGGCGCCGGTGCGGGTGGAGTGGTTCGACCAGGAGATCGAGTCCATCCGAACCTTCGACGTGGAGTCCCAGCGCTCGGTGGGCCACCTGGAGACGGTGCTGTTGCCCCCGGCCCGGGAGTTCGTGGCCTCGGGCGAGGTGCTGCAGGCAGGCCTGGCCCGCCTGGAACAGGAGGCCCGCCGCCAGGCAGGGCTCCTGCGGGCCGGCGGCCGCGCCGAGGAGGCCGCCCGGTTGCTGGAGCGGGTGGAGCGCCACCGGGAACGCCTGGCCGAGACCGGCTACGCCGAGGGGGCGGAGCAGTACAAGCCCCTTTTTTACCCCCGGCTTCCCGTGCTGGTGGACTACCTGGACGGCGGGCTGGTGGTGCTGGACGAGCCGGGCCGCATCAAGGAGCAGCTGGCCGCGCTGGAGGCGGAGTTTTCGGCCACCTACCGCTCCCTTCTGGAGCGGGGCCGGGTGCTGGCCTGCGAGGCCGACTGCTTTGCCTGGTGGGACGAGCTGGTGGAGTCCGCCCGCCGCCACGGCGTGGTCTACCTGTCCCTGTTTCCCCGGCGGCTGCAGGAGATGCAGCCCCAGGCCGTCTACCCGGCCCCGGCCCGCCCGGCCGAACCGTTCCACGGCAACTGGGAGCTTCTGGCCCAGGAGCTTCGCCGCCGCATCCGCAGCCGCTACCGGGTGCTTCTGGCGGTCTCCAGCAGCGACCGGGCGGAGACGGCCTGCCGGGCCCTGCGGGAGGGCAACGTGCTGGCCCTGGGCGTTCCTTCCCTGGACGGGGAACTGAAGCCCGGCAACGTGGTGGTGGTTCCCTGGAGCCTGCAGTCGGGCTTCGAGTTTCCGGAGCTGCGGCTTCTGGTGCTCACCGACGGCGAACTCTACGGCCAAAAGCCGCGGCCCCGCACCGCCCGCCCGGTGCAGGCCTCGGCCCGCTCGGCCCTGCGCATCCGGGACTACCTGGAACTCAAGGAAGGCGACTACGTGGTGCACGTGCACCACGGCATCGGGCGCTACGAGGGCGTGCGCACCATGGAGGTGGCCGGCGTGCGCCGGGACTACCTCATCCTGCGCTACGCCGGCGAGGACCGGCTGTACGTGCCCACGGACCAGGTACACCTTTTGGAGCGCTACGTGGGGGCCGACGACCACCCGCCCAGGCTGAACCGCCTGGGCAGCGCCGAATGGGCCCGGGTGAAAAAGCGCGTGCGGGAGTCGGTTCAGGAGATGGCGGAGCAGCTTCTGCGGTTGTACGCGGAGCGGCAGACCCTGCACAAGCCCGCCTTCTCTGCGGACACGCCGTGGCAGGCGGAGTTCGAAGCGGCCTTCCCCTACGAGGAGACGCCGGACCAGCGCCGGGCCACCGACGAGGTGAAGGCGGACATGGAGCGGCCCCGCCCCATGGACCGGCTGCTGTGCGGCGACGTGGGATACGGCAAGACCGAGGTGGCCATGCGGGCCGCCTTCAAGGCCGTCATGGAAGGCAAGCAGGTGGCGGTCTTGGTGCCCACCACCATCCTGGCCCAGCAGCACCACCGCACCTTCACCGAACGCTTCGCCGGCTACCCGGTGCGCATCGAGATGCTCTCGCGCTTTCAGAGCCCCGCGGAGCAGAGCCGCATCCTGGCCGACCTGCGGGCGGGGGCGGTGGACATCGTCATCGGCACCCACCGGCTTTTGTCCAAGGACGTGCAGTTCAAGGAGCTGGGGCTGCTCATCGTGGACGAGGAGCAGCGCTTCGGCGTGGCGCAGAAGGAGCGCCTGAAGGAACTCAAGCGCACCGTGGACGCGCTGACCATGACGGCCACCCCTATCCCCCGAACCCTCCACATGGCCTTAAGCGGCGTGCGGGACATGAGCGTCATCGAGACCCCGCCCGAGGGGCGCTACCCCGTGCGCACCTTCGTGGTGGAGTACAACGACGACCTGGTGCGGGACGCCATCGAGCGGGAGCTGGCCCGGGAAGGCCAGGTCTACTTCGTCTACAACCGGGTCCAGACCATCGACCGCATGGCGGCCCACGTGCAGCAGCTGGTGCCCCACGCCCGGGTGGCGGTGGCCCACGGCCAGATGGAGGAGTCCCGCCTGGAGCAGGTGATGCTGGACTTCCTGCACCGCCAGTACGACGTGCTGGTGTGCACCACCATCATCGAGACCGGCATGGACATGGCCAACGTGAACACCCTCATCGTCTACGACGCCGACCGGCTGGGCCTGGCGCAGCTGTACCAGCTGCGGGGACGGGTGGGGCGCAGCGACCGGGTGGCCTACGCCTACTTCACCTACCGGCGGGACCGGGAACTCACCGAGGACGCGGAGCGGCGCCTTTCCGCCATCAAGGAGTTCACGGAGCTGGGGTCGGGCTTCAAGATCGCGCTCAAGGACCTGGAGATCCGGGGCGCGGGCAACCTCCTGGGCCCCGAGCAGCACGGCCACATCGCCGCGGTGGGCTTCGAGCTGTACTGCCAGTTGCTGGAGGACGCCATCCGGGAGCTGAAGGGGGAAAGCTCCCAGAAGCTCCCGGAGCCCTCGGTGGACATCTCGGTGGACGCCTACCTGCCGGGCGACTACGTCCCCGACGCCACCCAGAAGGTGGAGCTGTACCGGCGCCTGGCTGGGGCCTCCACCCTGGCCGAGCTGGAAGAGCTGCGCCAGGAGATGGAGGACCGCTTCGGGGAGCTTCCGCCGCCCGCCCGCAACCTGCTGCGGGTGGCCCGCATCAAGCAGCTGGCCCGGGAGGCAGGCGTGGGGCACATCCACCAGCAGGGAGACACGGTGACGGTTCGGGCGTGGGAGGGCCTGCAGCTGCCCTCCCAGGGGGTGGCCCGGGCGGCGGCCCTTCTGCGGGCAAGGCTTTCGTACCGGCCGGGCAAGCTGGACTGCGTGTGGCTGCGCCGTTCGGGCCTGGGGGACGGGGAGTTCCTGGAGGCGCTGGAGCGGCTGCTGGAGCAGCTTCAGCCGCAGGTCCCTTCCTCCTCTGCGGTAGAGCCGGCGGTTCGCCGGCCGTAGCCGGTGGCGGCGCCTGGCGGCGGATGGCGGGCCCTGGGGGGCCCTGGCGGGGCCTGGCGGGGCGTCACGGAGCCCGGCGGGCCGCCTGGGGCCCCGGGCGTTGTCGCATAGCGAAAAAGGGCGGGCTGTATACTACGGCCGGGGCCGCAGGCAGCCGGGCAACGCCGGGCACGCGTTGGCGGTAGCTGCTGGGTGTCGCGTATGCCGCAGAGGTGGAGGGGTGCCAGGTGAAGGCCACCGGGATCGTCCGGCTCATCGACGACCTGGGGCGCGTGGTGATTCCCGAGGAGATCCGACGAACCCTGCGGATCCGCGAGGGGGATCCCCTGGAGATCTTCGTGGACCGCGAAGGCGAGGTCATCCTCAAGAAGTACTCGCCCATCGGCGAGCTGGGCGAGTTCGCACAGGAGTATGCCGACGCCCTCTACGAGACCACCGGGCACGTGGCCATCATCACCGACCGGGACGCGGTGGTGGCCGTGGCCGGCGCGCCCAAGAAGCAGTGGATGGACAAGCCCGTGACCCCCGCCATCGAGCGGGTGATGGAGGGACGCAAGCCCGCCCTCTTCCCCCGCCCGGGGGAGACGGCCGCCCGTACCGCCGAGGGGGAGGAAGAGGAGCGGTGGGACTTCACCTCCATGGTGGTGGCGCCCATCGTGGCCGAGGGGGATCCCATCGGGGCGGTGGTGCTGGGCACCCGGGAGCCGGAGCGGCGCCTGGGCGAGCTGGAGCTGAAACTCGCGGAGACCGCCGCGGGCTTTCTGGCCAAGCAGATGGAGCAGTAGCCCGGCCTCAGCCCCGCACGTCGGCCGGGCGGTCCGAGCGGCGGGGCACCCGGTAGGGGTCGTCCGGCGGCACCGCCACGGCCGGCTCGATAACCCGCTCGCCGGGCCGCACCAGGCCCATGGTGGCCCGAGCCCGCCGCTCGACCTCCCGGGGGCTGGTGGCTTCGGCGATGGCCCGCTCCAGCTCCGCGTTGCGCTGGCGCTGGGCCTCCAGCTCCCGCCGCACCGCCTCCACCCGCTGGCGGGCCGTCCAGGCCTGCCGGGCCGCCGATCCGGTGGCCGCCAGCGCGGCGGCCACCACCAGCCAGGCCACCCGGCGCGCGAAGCGCCGCGTCAGACGGTAGCGGCGGCCTCCCACCTGCACGTACATCCTCCCGTCACCGGCGCGCCGTTCCCTTTCGGGAGGGGACGGCCGGCTTCCTGCCGGGTCACGGGGTGCCCCACGGGCGCGGCCGGCGGGCCAGCCACCACGCCAGGGCGACGGCCATGCGGGCCAGGGTGACCACCAGGGCGGTCAAGTTCCAGAGGGCCCAGACCACCAGCGGGCTGGCCGTCCACCAGTAGGCTGCCGCGCCCGCCGCCAGGCCCAGCAGGGTGGGAAAGCGCAGTTCCCCCCCGTTGGCCACCAGCAGCAGGGCGAAGGTGACCACGCCGCAAAAGGCCCCGAAGACCAGGTCCAGCAAGGCGCCCAGGGGTGAGCGGCGCAGGCCGAAGGCCGCCTTGCCCACCCGGTAGAGGTCGCACAGGAAGGCCACGGCCGCTCCGCTGAGGGCTACCCAGAGCAGGCTGGCCAGCTGGCCGGTAAGGGAGACCATGCCGACCCACACCTCCGCACGCCCCCCAGGCTATGGGGTGGGTCGGCGAAGGGTTCCGCGGCGGGCGGTGCGGGGCCGGGTCCTGGAGGGCCTAGCGGATGAGGCGGCGCAGCCAGCTGCGGGCCCGGCGCCCGGGCGCCTGGGCGCCGTACTCCAGGCTGTTCACCAGGCCTTCCACGGTGAGGGTTCCGTGCTCGACGTCCAGGGCCAGCACGTGCATCTGTTCGCCCTTCACCACCAGGGTGCCCTCCTGGGTCTCCAGCACCATGAGGGCCTCCTCGAAGCTGTGGACACTCACCACACCCTGCACGTCCAGAACCCGGCGACCCTTGAGCGCCAGCTGGTGGCGGGAGGGCGCGCCGGGGGTGCCGGCCGGGGCGGGCATGGGCTGCCACCTCCCCGGGCATGGATATGCCGCGCCCGGCCGCCCTCGCCACCCGGGAGGCCGTCAGCGCCACAGCTTCTCGATTTTGGCGCCCGGGTAGAAGGTGGCCACGATCTGCTGGGGGCTTTTGCCCTGGCGGGCCAGCAGCAGGGCGTCCCACTGGCTGAGGCCCACCCCGTGGCCGGAACCGGTGCCCTCCACCACCAGCCGCCCGTTGCGCAGCTGGAAGGTGTTCACCAGGGTGGAACGCATGCGGTCGGGCCCCAGGGCCACCCGCAGGTCGTTGCCGGAGATGCGCCGCACGCCGCGGCTGCCCGCCACCTCCACCTCGGTGATGCGGCCGGTGGGGCCCCGGGCCGCAATCTGAACCCGCTGGATGTCCCCCACGTCCACGCCCCGGCGGGCCAGGGCCCGGGCCACCTCCTCGGTGGAAAACTCCGCCCGCCAGTGCCGGAACTGCTGGGGCACCAGGGGGTTTTCGGGCAGGCGCACGGGGCGCAGGTAGGGGGGCTGCGGCCCCGACATTCCCAGCCCCTCCTGGGGGGTGGTGGTCTCGCCGCCGCTGTAGGCGTGGAACCAGGCGCGCGCGTAGCGCCCGCCGTAGGTGAGCACCTGGCCCCGGGTGGAGTCCACGGCCCGGCGGATGACCGGGGTGATGTTGGCGGGGTTGTAGGCCTGGGCCTCCTCGGGGTCCGTGGAGATGTCGGCGCCGTAGGCCTGGCGCAGGCCCCCCTGGGCCAGGAAGTCCAGTGTGAAGGTGCGGGCCAGGATGGCCTGCGCGGCGTAGGCCGCCTGAGGCCAGTTCTCCCACATCTCGCCCGCCACCACGCCGGCCACGTACTGCTCCATGGGCAGGGTGGTGCGGGTGCGGGAGCGGTGATCGTACAGGGTGATGCGGGGCTCCCGGTCAAAGCGCTGGACCCGGCCCGGTTCGGAGGGCAGCTGCTGCGGCGTGCGGCCGGGCCAGCCCGACAGGTAGAAGGCCAGCGCCGCCACGGCCAGCGCCACGGCGGCGGTGAGGGCGTTGCGCCGAGCGGCTGTCACGGGAAGACCCCCTCTCCTTCGGGTGTGCCGGTGGTCTGCGGGTAATGTGCCCTGGCCGCTCCCTCGGCTTGTATGCCTGGCGGCCGGGGGCTAGAATGCTCCTGCTTGCAGCGGGGAGGCGGTGGGCTTGGAGCAGACAGGCGGGGCCGGCCGGGCCCTCATCACGGTGGTGGGGCTCGGGCCCGGCACCTGGGACCTGATGAGCGTGCGGGCACAGCGGTGCCTGGAGCAGGCGGCGCAGCGGGGCCATAGGCTGGTGCTGCGCACCCGGCACCACCCCGTGGCCGACGAGCTGGCCCGGAGGGGCTGGGCGTTCACCACCCTGGACGACCACTACGAGCGCTACGCCACCTTCGACGAGGTGTACGCAGCCATGGCCCGCACCCTGCTGGCGCTGGCCCGGGAAGGGCCCGTGGTGTACGGGGTGCCCGGCCACCCCCTGGTGGGGGAGCGCAGCGTGGTGGAGCTGCTGGAGCAGGCGGCCCGGGCCGGGAAGCCGGCCGGGGATGGCGACCCGGGACGGCGGGTGGGGGCAGGCCCGGTGCAGGTGCAGGTGGTGCCCTCGCCCGGCGGCGCCGGGGCGGCGTGGGCGGCGCTGGGGATCGACCCGCTGCAGGTGGGGGCTGCCCTGGTGGATGCTCACGAGCTGGCCCGCTGGGCCGGACGGCCGGAAAAGCTCGCGCCGGCCTGCGGCCGGGCGTGGGAGCGCACCCGGGCCTACCTGGTGCTGCAGCTGGACAGCCAGCTGGTGGCGCAGGAGGTGAAGGCCGTGCTGGGCGGCGTGTTCGGGGACGCCCACCGGGTGGCCCTGGTGCGCGCCGCCGGTGCGGAGGGCGGTTCGGTGCGGTGGATGGAGCTGCATGAGCTGGACCGGGCGGGGCCCTTCGATCCCATGACGGCGCTGTACGTTCCGCCGGGGGAGGCGGCCGGCGGCGGCGAGTGGGTGGAGGTGCTGGTGCGGATCATGGCAGCCCTGCGGGGGCCGCAGGGCTGCCCGTGGGACCGGCAGCAGACCGCCTTGAGCCTGCGCCGCTACCTCATCGAGGAATCCTACGAGGCGGTGGCCGCCATCGAACGGGGCGACACCGCCGCGCTGCGGGACGAGCTGGGGGACGTGCTGCTGCAGGTGGTCTTCCAGGCTCAGCTGGGCTTCGAGGAGGGGCAGTTCGACCTGGCCGGCGTGGCCCGGGGACTGCAGGAGAAGCTGGTGCGGCGCCACCCGCACGTGTTCGGCGAGACCCGGGTGCGGGATGCGGCGGAGGTGCTGCAGCGCTGGGAGGACATCAAGGAGCGGGAGCGGGCCGAGCGGGAGCGGGCGGCGCAGCAGCAGGCGGCGCAGCAGCAGACGGCACAGCAGCAGGCAGCGCAGGAACGGGCCGGGCAGGAGCCAGCCGCGCAGGGGCGAGGGGCGCAGCCGGACGGGACGGCAGACGCAAGCCCGCCGGGTGAGGGGCAGCCGCGCCGCAGCCTCATGGACGGTTTGACCATGCAGCTTCCGTCCCTGGCCCTGGCCGAGGCCGTGCAGCGGCGGGCGGCCCGGGTGGGGTTCGAATGGCCCGAGATCTCCGGGGCGGGTACGAAGGCTGTGGAGGAAGCCCGGGAGCTGCGGGAGGCGTGGTTCCGGCGGGATGCGGCGGCCGTGCACCGGGAGATGGGAGACCTGCTTTTCGCGCTGGTGAACGTGGCCCGCTACATGCACGTGGATCCCGAACTGGCCCTGCGGGACGCCACGCTGCGCTTTGTGGAACGTTTCCGCCGCATGGAGGCCATGGCCGCTGCCAAGGGCGTCTCGCTGCAGGAACTGAGCCTGGCGGAGCAGGATGAACTGTGGGAACAGGCCAAGCAGGCGCTCCAGCCTCGCGCGCAGCCCGGCGCGGAACCCCGAGGGCCTGCCCCGGCGTAAAGTGGGGGGCGCGGGCGGGTGGCGGGAGACAGGCCGTGGCGAGGGGCTGCTGCGGTGAGGGGCCATGGCGGGCGATGGCGTTCGAGGAAATGGGATTAGCGTCGGGGAAATCCTAAATGAAACGGTTTCATTGCCCCGGCCACGCCATATTGACACTCGAAGGGCCTGACCCTTATGATTATCGTGCCCGCCCGAGGCATGGGGCGATGGCTACCGGAAGGGGAGGAACAGGCTTCCGCATGGCCCTCGAGGTCGGCAGTATCGTGGAAGGCAAGGTTACGGGTATCACCCATTTCGGCGCGTTCGTGCAGCTGCCGGATGGCAACACGGGCCTGGTGCACATCTCCGAAATCGCGGACACCTACGTACGGGACGTGCGTGACTACCTCACCGAAAACCAGGTCGTGAAGGTGAAGGTGATCCACATCCAGGATGGCAAGATCGGGCTTTCCATCCGGCAGGTCTACGGCCCTCCGCAGCGATCCTTCGGGGGCCGGGGCGGAGGCCGGGGGCGCAACGGCTCCTTCGAGGAGAAGCTGCAGCGCTTCTTGAAGGAGAGCGAGCAGCGCCAGGCCGACCTGCGGCGCAGCATGGAGTCCAAGAGGGGCGGCCGGGGCTCCCGCCGGTAGACGGGGTGCCTAACGCCGCGAGCCCGCCGACGCTGCTGGCGACAGGGCACAGCCAGATGGCCGCGGCCGGGCGAATCGCCCGGAGTATCACCCCAGCGAGCAGGTAGGGCCCTTTCGTGTCGACGCACGGGGACAGGCCCGCTTTTTTGCTTTTCCCCTGGTGGGAGCTCCCCTCCCCGCACGACGTGGCCACCATTGGCGCCCAGATCGGGCGGCCGGCCCGGGGCGTTCTGGCCGTCGCCTGGCGTTGCCATGAGGGAAAGCCGGGCGTGGCGGTGGTAGCCCCGGTCATTGCCGGGGAACGGTCGTTCAAAATTTCAAAACCCGATTCGGACATACCAAACGACCCACCGGGCGGGCCGTGGGTTCCCTTTCCCACCACCTTCTGGCTCTGCTGCCCGGCCGTGGTTGCCCGGGTCAGCATGCTGGAGTCGACGGGCTGGATCCAGCGGCTGGAGCAGGAGCTGCGCGCCCATCCGGAAGCGGCCCGCGAGCTGGAGGCGGCGCACCGGGAGGCGGCGCGGCTGCGCCAGCAGCTTTTGGCGGTGCAACCCGAGTTGCGCCGCCGCGCAGCCGACATGGGCCCGGGCGCGCTGCGCCGCCTTGTAGAAAGCGGCGTGGCCGGCATCCGCCATCCCCAGGGGGTCAAGTGCCTGCACGCGCACCTGGCGGATTTTCTCGGTCGCTGGCGCAACCCCGTGGGCCGACGGGTGGCGGAGCTGCTGGTGGAAGGCGTGGCGGCGAATGCGGCGCAGCCCTGCCGCTTTTGCGGGGGGCGGCCGGAGCCGGCCCTTGAGGAGGCCCTATCCAGAGGGTAGAATGCAGGCAGGCCGGGGTGGCGAAACGGCAGACGCGGGGGACTTAAAATCCTCTGGGCCGGCGAGGCCCGTGCGGGTTCGAGTCCCGCCCCCGGCACCAGCTGGTGGGGGCAATTGGCACGCCAAATTGGCATACGTAAGAAACTGGAAGAGGCCGCCCGACGGTTGAGGCGGCCTCTCCAATTTCCAGCAAGCGAGATCACCCGGGAACGGGAACGCTAGCGGCCGCCGCTCTCCCTGTGCGTGCGCGAGGTAGGCTCCCGCCAGCCGGTGTAGAGGGCCGAGGTCACCGCCACGGTCGACTGTCCCAGGAGCTGGGGGACGCTGTCGAGATCCACGCCGAGCAGGGTGGCAGACCCATGCCTCACCTTATGGGGGCTACCCTACCTGACCCCGGCCTTTCCGCAAAGATGGGGCGGAGGGCCCGGTGCATCGCAGAGTCCGATAGCACCCCGCCGGATCGGACCAGCCCCAGGTCGTAGCGCAACGGGCGGCGGCGTAGATGCTCCCTTCACTGCTGCGCGACCGGGCAGAACTGGAGAGCGTGTGTGGGCCTACCGGCTCACCGTGGGTTCGAATCCCACCCCTTCCGCCACTACCGCCGCGGAGGACATGTACCCCACAAGGGTACACCAGGTTCGTGGGAATTGTCCGTGGGAATTGGGAGAGCCGGGGCCTAGC
>DATCLL010000147.1:0-5090 GCA_036563935.1 Limnochordales bacterium
GCCGGCGGAACCCAAAGAAGCGTGCCCTCCTGCACGGCCGAAGCGGAAGCTGCGTCGGCAGGAGTCTCCCGGGTCTGCTGGCCCATGGCGCACCCCCTCTCAAGGCGTGCTCCGGGGGCCGGGGCGCACCCTGCTCCCATCATAGGCAGGAAACGGGATGCACGCCAGGGGCTGGCATCGCCTGTCCGCCCCTAGGCTTTCCCGCTCCGCCCCGCCGGCACCGGCCGACCGCACGCCCACACGCCCGCCATGACCAGCACCGCGCCTGCCAGGTGCGCCCAGCCGAAGGTCTCGCCCAGCGTGGCCGTGGCCAGCACGGCCGTAAAGACCGGCAGGAGGTTGCCGAATACCGACGCCGGCCCCGCTCCCACCTGACGCACCCCCTCACTCCAGCCCACGTAAGCCGCCGCCGAGGCGAACAGGCCCACGTAGGCCAGCGCGGCCCAGTCCTGCCACACCACCCGGCCCGCCGCCACGGCTCCCCGACCCGCTGCCCACAGCCACACCTGCACCGGGAAGAGCCATCCCAGCGCCGCCAGCATGTTGTAGGCGCTGAACACCACCGGCGAAAGGGAAAGCCCCACCCGGCGGGAAGCCACCGTGTAGGCCGCCCACATCCCGTCCGCCAGCAGCACCAGCGCATCTCCGGGGTTCACCTGCAGGGCGGCCAGCCGCTGCCACGAACCCCCGGTCAGCACCAGTGCCACCCCCGCCAGCGTCAGCCCCACTCCCGCCAGGCGCACCGGGCCTGCTACCTCGCCCAGAACCAGGCGGGCCAGAAGGAGCGTAAAGGCCGGGGTGGCGGTGAAGATGAGGCTCCCGTTGATGGCCTGGGTGTAGCGGAGCGCCTCGTACTGAAGAAGGGTGTACCCCACCAGCCCCACCAGCCCACAGCCGGCCACCGCCAGCAGGCCCCGGCGGTCCAGCCGGGGCAGGCGCCCCTCCCGCCACAGGGCCAGGCCCACCAGCGCGCCGGCCCCGATGGCCCAGCGCAGGAACGTGATCTCCACCGGGTGCCAGCGCTGCACCATAACCCGGGCCACGACCCAGTTGCCGGCCCAAAACAGCGGGGCCGCCACCAGGCCTCCGTAGGCCTTCCACGGCACCTGGCGGCCAGGCCGCAGGTGCGCTGCCGCACTCCCAGGCAATGGCATCGACGCCCATTATAATACCTGCGGGTCGATGGGGCATGTCCTGGACAACCGCCCCTTGGCATGGGGGCCGGGGAGCCATAGCATGGCCCCGGAGGCGTAAGGGGTAGCGATTTGCGGCAAGGAGACGAGGACCGTTGCGCCTGACCCGGTCTGCGGTGCTGGTGGCAGTGCTGGCGGCGCTGGCGGCCGCGGGTGCGGCCGTGGCCGTGTGGGCGCCGTGGCGAGCGGCCACCGGTCGGCCCGGCAGCAGCCCGGCGGTGGGCGGCGCGGCCCCGGCCCCGGGCCTGCAGGACAGGCAGGCGTTCCGGGTTCAGCCACCGACCCCGGCCCAGGATTTCGTGCTCACTGACCAGCACGGCCGGCCGTTCCGGCTGAGCGCCCAGAAGGGGCATCCGGTGCTGCTGTTCTTCGGGTATACCCACTGCCCGGACGTGTGCCCGACGACGCTGGTGACGTTCAAGAGCGTGAAGGAGCTGCTGGGTGAACGGGCGCGCAACGTGCGGTTCGTCTTCATCACCGTGGACCCGGAGCGGGACACCCCGGAGAGGCTGCGGGAGCACGTGGGCTACTACGACCCGGATTTCCTGGCGCTGTGGGGGACGCCCGAAGAGATCGACGCGGTGCGGCAGGCCTACGGGATCGTGGCCACCCGGGAGCAGCAGGAGGGTGCCCCGGGCGGCTACTGGATCGTGCACACGGCCGCATCGTTGCTGGTGGACCCGCAGGGACGCCTGAGCGCCTTGTACCCGTTCGGTACCTCGGCCGAGGAAATCGCGGCCGACTTGCGGGAACTGCTGCGGTAGGGAGGTTCAGCCCATGACACTGACCCCCCGCTATCGAGCCCTGCGAACGGTGGTGCTGGCAGCGGTGGCGGCCGCCTGGGCGGTGCTCCTGGTGGCCCGGCTGGGCGCAGGAACTCCCCACCCCCCGGTGGCGGTGGAACAGCCCTGGGCCCGCCCCGGCCCCAAGGGCGGCAACAGCGCCGTCTACTTCGTGCTGCGCAACCAGGGCTCTGCTCCCGTGAAGTTGGTGGCAGCCGCCTCGGAGGTGGCCGATGAGGTCTCCATCCACGAGACGGTCATGGTGGGCCAGGCCATGCGCATGCAGCCCGTGCAGGGTGTGAGCGTGAAGCCCGGCGAGGCGGTCACGTTTCGCCCGGGAGGCCTGCACGTGATGCTCATGGGGCTGCGGCGGGCGTTGGCCGAGGGCGACCAGTTTACGGTCAGCCTGCGCTTCGAGGGTTACGAGCCGCTGGAGGTGCGGGTGGCGGTGCGCACCATGGGAGCCGGCCAGCCGGGCTCCGGCATGGCGCACTGACGGGCCAGCCCTGCAGCCGCCCAGGCCACCCCGGGACGGCCCACCAGCAGCCGAACCCGCTCCCCGGGGTGGATGGCGGGCAGGGCCGGGCAGCGCACCCGCAGAAGCCCGTCCCCGGGCTGCAGGGCCTCCCCGCCGTCCCCCTCGCCGTCCCGTTCGGCGCCGGGGGCCGGCTGCCGCACGGCCACCGAGAGAAGCTGAAAGGCCCCGTCGTACTCCCGGTCCACCACCTCGGCGGGCCCTGAGGGGTCGGGCTGCACCCCCAGCCACTCCGGCCGCAGCATCACCACCACCCGGCCGGGTGGAACGGGTCGGCGCAGCGGCACGGGCCCGATGGCGGTGTGGGCCACCTGCTGGCGGCCGGAGCCGGCCAGGAGGTTCACCTCCCCCAGCAGGGCGGCCACCTCGGGGCTGATGGGCTGGTCGTAGACCGTCTCCGGCGGGCCTACCTGCAGGATGCGTCCGGCCACCATCACGGCCACCAGGTCCGCCACGCTCAAGGCCTCCTGCGGGTCGTGGGTCACCAAAAGCGCCGAGACGCCTTCCTCCACCACGATCTGGCGCACTTCCCGGCGCAGCCGCACCCGCAGGGCGGGATCCAGGCTCCCGAACGGCTCGTCCAGCAGCAAAAGCTGCGGCCGGGGCGCCAGGGCCCTGGCCAGCGCCACCCGCTGCTGCTGCCCCCCGGACAGCTGGTGGGGGTAGCGGCCCTCCAACCCCGTCAGCCCCACCCGCCGCAGCCACCGGGCCACCTGCTCCGCCCGGCCGGGGCCGGGGCGCAGGCCGAAGGCCACGTTTTCCGCCACAGTCAGGTGGGGGAACAGGGCGAAGTCCTGGAACACCACCCCTACTCCCCGCCGCTCGGGCGGGACGCAGCGCCCCGGCTCCGCCACCGTCACGCCGCCGATCTCCACCCGGCCCCGGTCCGGCACCTCGAACCCCGCGATGAGGCGCAAAAGCGTGGTCTTCCCGCAGCCGCTGGGCCCCACCAGCACCGTCAGCTGGCCGCGGCGCAGGGTGAGCGTGGCCCCGTCCACGGCCCGCACCGGGCCAAAATGGCGGGTCACGTCCACGCAGCGGGCAGCCGGCCCCGCACACAGCGCCGCTGCCGTGGCGGCGCCCCGGAAGGCCACCGAGGGAAGGCCCAGCGCCGGCGGCGCCGGCCAGTCCTGCCCGGCATCCACGCCGGGTTGCGGGCCTGCAGCCTCCCCCTTGCCACGGCCCCGGCGGTGTGGCGGAACGCTCCCATCCGCCGGCGCCCGGCCGTCGCGCTCCATCCCCGCCGCCGGGCGGAACCTGCCACGGGCTCTGATCCACACCCTGGTCGGATGCCTGCCTTCCCCACCAACCCTACGGGCTCGGCCGGCGGTAGTCCTGCCGTTCTTCATAGCGCAGCATCAGTGCCACCGACAGCGCGGAAGTGAAAAGGAGCACCAGCCCCGGCAGGGCCGCCTTCCCGAAGAAGCCTTCGGTGGCATGCATCCAGGTCTGGGCGGCCAGGGTTCGCCAGCCCACCGGCGCCAGCAAAAGCGTGGAGGGCAGCTCCTTCATGCTGGTGAGGAACACCAGGCTCGCACCGGTCATCACCCCGGGCCGCAAAAGCGGCCACACCACCCGGCGCACCACCCCAAGCGGACCGCATCCCAGGCTGCGGGCCACCTCCTCCAGGTGGGGGTTCAGGCGTGCCACGGCGGAGCGCTGCGCTCCCAACGCCTGGGGCAGGAAGTGCAGGGCGTGGGCCAGCACCAGCAGGCCCAGGGTCTGGTACAGCGGCGTGGCGTATCGGGCCGCGAAGAAGACCAGCGCCAGCGCCACCGCCAGGCCGGGAAGCCCGAAGCTCAGGTACGCGGCCTCCTGCACCCACCGGGCGAGGGGCCCGGGGTAGCGCACCGTCAGGTAGGCCAGGGGCAGCGCGGCCGCGCTGGCCGTCACCGACGCCAGCGCGGCCACCGCCACCGACCCTCCCGCAGCCGCCGCCACCACCCCGATGGCCTCCTGCCCGGGCCCGGCCTGCACCAGCCAGTGCACCAGGGAAAGGGCCGGAAGACCCCAGCTGGCCGCCGCCAGGGCCACGCACGCGCCCACCGCCGGCCACCTCCACCGCCCCAGGCGCACCACGGGAGCAGGCCGCACGCTGCCCGGCTGGGTGCGGAACCACACGGCCGCCCTGCGGTGCATGGCCTGCTCCAGACGGTGCAGCGCCACGGTGAGCACCAAAAGCATGCCGGCCAGCAGGGCCGCCCGGGCCCGGTCGAAGGCGGCCGCGTACTGGGCGTAGATGGCCAGCGTCAGCGTCTCGAAGCGCACCAGCGACACCGCGCCGAAGTCGCTGAGCACGTACAGGGCCACCACCAGGGCCCCGGCCGTCATGGACGGCGCCAGGTGCGGAAGCCCGACACGCACGAACCGGGCCAGCCGCCCCGCCCCCAGGGAGCGGGCCGCCTCCTCCAGCGCCGGGTCGCTGCGCATCCAGGCAGCCCGCACGGGCAGGAGCACGTAAGGGTAGGTGAACAGCGTCAACACCAGCCACGCGCCGGCGAACCCCTCCAGCGCCAGCCACGGCCGGCCCTGTTCCGGCCACGGGCCGACCTCCCCCGCCAGCCACCGGCCCAGGATGCC
>DATCLL010000148.1:0-4792 GCA_036563935.1 Limnochordales bacterium
GTCTCCCCCGACGGGCTGACGTACACCTTCCGGCTGCGGCGGGGCGTGCGGTTCCACAACGGTGCTTCCTTCTCCTCCCGGGACGTGGCCTTCAAGTTCGAGCGGGCGCGCACGCCGGGCTCCGGGCACGTGCAGAGCCAGTACTACCAGGACATCGAGCGCATTGAGACGCCGGACCCGTACACGGTCATCTTCCGGCTGCGCCAGCCCAACGCGGAGTTCCTGTTCAACCTGGCGCGGCCCGAGTCCGTCATCGGGCCGGAGGGCCGGGTGCAGGAGCAGCAGGCGCATCCGATGGGCACCGGTCCGTTCCGGTTTGTGGCCTGGGACAGGGGCGTGGGCGTGCGGCTGGAGCGGTTCGAGGGCTACTACGAGCCCAATTTGCCCTACCTGGACCGGGTGACGTTCCGGTTCCTGCCCGACCCCAACGCCCAACTGGCGGCCCTGCGGGCGGGCGACGTGGACGTCATCGGCTATGGGCTCGCCCCGGAGAACGCGGTCGGCCTGCGCTCCGACAGCCGCTTCCGGGTGGTGACGGGCGGTTCCACCGTGGAGGTGGTGGTGGGGCTCAACAACTCCCGCCCGCCGTTCCAGGATGTGCGGGTGCGCCGGGCCTTCCAGCACGCCGTGAACCGCCAGGAACTGGTGGCCGGGGTCATGCTGGGCATGGGCACCCCCATCGGCAGCCACCGCAGCCCCGTGGAGTCGTGCTACGTGGACCTGTCGGGAGCGTACCCCTATGACCCGGACAGGGCTCGCACCCTGCTGCGGGAGGCCGGCTACGGGCCCGGCAATCCCCTGCGGGTGACCTTCTCGCTGCCGGCTCCGTACGAGTACGCCCGCAGGCTGGGCGAGGCGGTGGCGGCGCAGCTGGAGCAGGTGGGCGTGGTGGTGCGCCTGGAGGTGGTGGAGTGGGCCACCTGGCTTTCCCGCATCTTCCGGGGCGCTGATTACCAGATGACCATCATCGGCCATTCGGAGCCCAACGACATCAACGTCTACGCAAACCCCGGCTACTACTTCCGCTACGATAGCCCCCGCTTCCGCGCCACCTATGAGCAGTACGTGCGCGCCGCCGACCCCCAGCAGGCCTGCCGGCTCATGGAACAGCTGCAGCGGATCCTGGCGGAAGACGCCGTCAACGTCTGGCTGTTGAACCTCCCGTACGTGGCCGCCATGCGCCGGGAGGTTCAGGGGTGGTGGACCGACCAGCCCACCCCCAGCCTGAACGTGACCGAGGTGTACCTGGCCCGCTGATGGCGCCGTCCATGGCCTCGTACGTGGCCCGCCGGGCGGTGACGGCGGCCTTCACGCTGCTGGTGGCCACGGCCCTGGCCTATTCGGCCATGCTGCTGGTGCCAGGGGATCCTGCCCGGGCCATCCTGGGGATGGAAGCCGATCCCCAGGCGGTGGCCGCCCTGCAGCGCCAGCTGGGCCTGGACCGGCCGCCCCTGGAGCGTTTCGGGCGCTGGCTGGCGGGCGTGGTCCGTGGCGATCTGGGCCAGTCCCTGCGTTACCAGCGCCCTGTGGCGGAGCTGGTGGGGCAGCGGCTGGCCCTCACGGTGCCGCTGGTGGCCGCCAGCCTGGCCGTGGCCGGGTTGGCGGCGCTGGTCCTGGGCGTGGCAGCCGCCACCCGCCCCGACACCGGGGCGGACCTGGCGGTGCGCCTGGGGGCCCTGGTGGGCGGTTCGCTTCCCACCTTCTGGATAGGGCTGATGCTCATCCTGCTCTTTTCGGTGCGGTGGGGAATGCTGCCGTCGGGCGGGTTCTCCGGCTGGCAGGACCCCCTGCGGGCTGCCCGGGAACTGGCCCTTCCCGTGGCCACCCTGGCCCTGGCCCGGACGCCCCTTCTGGCCCGCATGGTGCGGGCCGGCCTGCTGGAGAGCCTGGAGCAGCCCTACATACGCACCGCCCGGGCCAAGGGGTTGGGCGAAGGGCGCGTGGTGCTGCGGCACGCTCTGCGCAATGCCCTCATCCCCGTGCTAACGGTGCTGGGACTGGAGTTCTCGCAGCTTCTGGTGGCGGGCGTGGTGGTGGAATCCGTCTTCGCCCTGCCCGGCCTGGGGACGCTGGCCCTGGTGGCCATCGAGGCCCGGGACTACCCCCTGGTGCAGGGGGTTGTGCTGGTGCTGGCCGCCTTCATCGTCGCGGTGAATCTGGCGGTGGATTTGCTGTACGCCGCGGTGGATCCCCGGGTAGCGCACCCGTGAGGCCGGGATGTCGCTGCGGGTGGGGGCGACCCTGGTAGGGGTGGTGGTGGCCATGGCCCTGGTCAGCCTGGTGTACACCCCTTACCCGCCCAATGCCACGGACTTCGTGCACCGCCTGGCGCCTCCCTCCTGGGCCCATCCCCTGGGAACAGACCACTTCGGGCGCGACGTGCTGTCCCGCATCATGGCCGGCGCGCAGAACGCCATCTGGGTGGGCGTGGTGGCGGTGGGCATCGGTCTTGTGGCCGGGACGGCCCTGGGGCTGGTCTCGGGCTACGCAGGCGGCTGGTGGGATGCGGGGCTGTCGCTCGTGCTGGAGGCGTGGTACTCTTTCCCCGCGCTGCTGCTGGCGCTGCTGCTGGCCACGGCCTGGGGCCCGGGCGTCACCAGCTCCATGGTGGCGGTAGGCCTGGCCACGGTGCCGGCCTTTTACCGGGTGGCGCGGGCGGGGGTGCTGGCCACCCGCAACCTGCCTTACGTGGAGGCAGCCCGGGCGGTGGGAGCCACCGGCGCACGCATCCTGCTGCGCCACGTGCTGCCCAACGTGATGCCGGCCCTGCTCATCCAGTCCAGCTTCGCCTTCGGGTCGGCCATTCTGGCAGAGGCGGCACTTTCGTACCTGGGCCTGGGCACCCAGCCGCCCCATCCCAGCTGGGGCCGCATGCTGCGCGAAGCCCAGAGCTTCCTGGCCCTCTCCCCGTACCCGGCCCTGTTTTCGGGGCTGGCGGTGGCCACAGGGGTGCTGGGCTTCAACTTGCTGGGGGACGGGCTGCGGGACGCCCTGGATCCTACCCGGCGAAGGGGGCGGTAGCAGATGGCGAAGGACCTCGTGGAACGGTTCCGCCTGGACGGGCAGGTGGCACTGGTGGTGGGAGCCGCATCGGGCATCGGGGCGGCTGCCGCCGAGGCTCTGGCCCAGGCGGGCGCCAGGGTGGTTTGCGCCGACATCCAGGAACAGGGAGCCTTGGCCGTGGCCGAGCGCCTGCGCAGGGCGGGGCTTGCGGCCGGAAGCCTTCCCGTGGATGTGACGCGGCGGGCCTCCGTGGAGCAGGCGGTGCAGCGGGTGGCGGGTGAGTTCGGCCGGCTGGACGTGGCGGTGGTGACCCCTGCTGTCAACGTGCGCAAGCCTCTTTTGCAGTACACCGAGGAAGAGTTCGACCGGGTGGTGACCCTGAACCTCAAAGGCACCTTCCACGTGCTGGTGGAAGCGGGGCGGGTGATGGCCCGCCAGGGCAGCGGCAGCCTGGTGGCCCTCTCCTCCATCCGGTCCGTGGTGGTGGAGCCCGGGCAGGGGGTCTACGCGGCCACCAAGGCCGGCGTGGTGCAGCTGGTGCGTACCCTGGCCGCCGAACTGGGCCCTTCGGGAGTGCGGGTGAACGCGGTGGCCCCCGGCGTGGTGGACACGCCCCTCACCGAACCCATCCGCCGCCACCCGGACTGGTACCGGGCCTATGCGGAAAAGAGCGTGTTCGGGCGCTGGGCCACGCCTGAGGAGGTGGCGTCGGTCGTTCTCTTTCTGGCCTCGCAGGCCGCCAGCTACGTGACGGGAGCCGTCATCTTCGTGGACGGCGGCTGGACCGCCGTAGACGGGCGCTTCCAGCCACCGCTGGGGTAGCGGGGGTGGCCCGGCCGGCCTGCCGGGCTGCGGCCGGCCACCGTACTGGCTATCCTAGAGAGAGCAAGGGGGCATCCACGGGTGAGCCGCTACACGGGGCCCAAGCACCGCCTGTGCCGAAGGGTGGGTCAGCCCCTGTGCGGGCTGCCCAACTGCCCGTCCCTGCGACGGCCCTATCCACCGGGGCAGCACGGCCGAACGGTGCGCCGCAAGCTGTCCCAGTACGGCAAGCAGCTGCTGGAGAAGCAGAAGCTGCGGTTTTTGTACGGCATCACCGAACGGCAGCTTCGCCGCTACTTCCAGCGGGCCTCCCGGGTGGCGGGCCGCACGGGCGAGCGCCTGGTGCAGCTTCTGGAAAGCCGGCTGGACAACGTGGTGTACCGGCTGGGGTTCGCCCGCACTCTGGCGGCCGCCCGCCAGCTGGTGGTGCACGGCCACGTACAGGTGAACGGCCGCAAGGTGGATCGGCCGGGCTATCCGGTGCGTCCCGGTGACGAGGTGGCCATCCGGCCCAAGAGCCGGGAGCTTCAGCCCGTTCGGCTGGGCCTGGAGATGGGCCGCACCCCGCCGGCCTACCTGGAGGTGGACCCGGAGCAGCGCAAGGGCAAGCTGGTGCGGGTGCCCCGCCGGGAGGAGGTGCCCGTGCCGGTGGACGAGGGCCTGGTGGTGGAGTACTACGCCCGCTGAGGGCCTGCAGTTTCACCGGGCGGCACGGTGCTGCGGGCTGCAACCCCCAGGCCAGCCCCCAGGCCAGGAGCCGGCCCCCCGGGAAGCGTAGTTCTTTCCCGAAACCGCTCACCGCGGGGAGGGCAGGCTTCGGCCATGCACGTGGTGGTGTGCGTCAAGCAGGTTCCGGACCCTGAGGTCCCGCCTCGTGACTTCGCCATCGACCCCGGCACCCGCCGCCCTGTGGCGGGCCGGGCGGCGCTGGTGATGAGCACCTTCGACGAGATCGCCCTGGAGGTGG
>DATCLL010000149.1:0-1624 GCA_036563935.1 Limnochordales bacterium
CTGGCCCAGGAGCTGGGGGTCAGCCGCACCCCGGTGCGGGAGGCGCTGCGCCGCCTGGAGGCGGAGGGTCTCATCGAGCCCCTGCCCCGCCAGGGGCTGGTGGTGCGCGATCCGCCGGAGGAGGACCTGGCCGACCTGTGCGTGGTGCGGGAGGCCCTGGAGGGGCTGGCCGCGCGCCTGGCGGCTCGCTCGGCCACCCAGGCGGAGCTGTACCGGCTGGAGGAGCTGTACGCGGAGACGGAACGGGCCGTGCGGGCCCAGGACGTGGAGCGCCTGGCCCGCCTCAACGACGAGTTTCACCGGGTGGTGTGGCAGGCCAGCCGCAACCGGTACCTGGCCCGCCAGCTGCACCAGCTGCGGGAGTTCATCTTCCGGGTGCAGGGGCGCACCACCCTGGACTACCCGGGGCGGGCCGAGGAGATGCTGCGGGAGCACCGGGAGCTTCTGGACGCCATCCGGGCGGGCGACGGCCAGGCCGCCGAGCAGCTGGCCCGGCAGCACATGGCCCGAGCCCACGCCATCCGCAGCCAGCTGCGGCTGGAGGCGCACCTGCCTGCGCCGGCCACCCCGGACGGCCGCAGCAGCGCCCCCACCCCCGAGCGCTCGCCATGAGTGGCCCGGGCCGGTGGGCGGTGGCAGGAGGGCGGGCCGGGCGGGTTTGGAAAGCTCGTTAAAACTCCCGGCTCAGGCGCATGCCGCTTCGAAAGCGGCCCTGGTCCCCCCAGGCCAGGTCCATCCCCACCAGAAGCCCTCCCAGGGGCATGGCCGCGGTGAAGCCATAGCTGGTGCGCCACGAAAGGCGGTCCTGGGAAGCCTGGCGGTCGGCCAGCCCCATCACGTCCAGGAACGGGCCCATCTCCAGCTGCCCCGCCACGGGTAGCTCCTCTGCGGGAAGCCACGCCCGGCGGTACTCCACGTTCAGCCCCACCAGCACCTGGCCGGGCAATTCCCCCGGCCCGTAGGCCCGCAGCCATCCGTCCCCGTAGCCGCCAGCCTGGAAGCGCAGGTCCGGCAACGCCTGTTCCCCCGAGGCGTACCCCAACCGGCCGATGAGGCGGAAGTCAGCCAGCTCCACCGGGACCACCACGGACAGGGCCTGAAACAGCCCGGAGCCTCCGGGGCCGCCCCCCGCCGGCTCGCCGTGGCCCACCACGTAACGGGCCCGAAGGCGCACCTGCATGGGCCAGCCCCGGGCCAGCCACCGCTGCAACTCCAGCTGCCCGTAGGACACCCGGGTGGCCAGCCGGCCGGGCTGGGAGCCTACCTGCCCGCTGAAGGCGGCCAGCGACCAGCGGGTGCGCAGCGTGGGTTCCCAGACGAGCTCGCCCCGCACGCCCCGCTCGTGCACCTGCCCGGGCAGGGCCCCGTCGGCCCAGTCCACCCAGCCCACGCTGGCCCGCAGGGGCACGCCCAGGTCCACCAGGTTCAGCAGCCGGTAGTGCCAGCGCTGCGTCAGGGGGCTCCAGCCCACCCCGGTGGCCAGCTGGCCGCCCAGGTCCCGGCCGGCCACCACCATCTCCAGCCCGGCCACGGCGGCGTCCAGGTCGATGATGGGAAGCAGCCACGCCTGCACCGGGGCCCCGCCCGAGGCCGGCGCCGGCACGCCCAGCATCAGGGCGGCCGC
>DATCLL010000150.1:0-9091 GCA_036563935.1 Limnochordales bacterium
CTTACCCCCGACGACGTGTGGGAGCTGGTGGCCCGCCACGGGACGGCCAACTCACCCCAGGACGTGCCCGGGGCGGTGGACTACGATGAGACCTGGGAGGGAGCGGACACGACGGAGCGGGGTGGAACCCAGGAGGTGGAATGGATAGCCGACGTGACGGGTTCGGGGGTGGTGGACCCCGACCGGGTCTATCCTGACCCGGCCGGCCCCGGGCGGCGGCGCCCTCGGTCGCCCCACGAACCATGAGCCGGCCCACACCCCCCGGGCGCACGGCCCGGCACGCGGCCCGGTGGGCCCGGCACGTGACGCGGTGGGCCTGGGTGGCGTGGGCGGCCTTGGTGCTGGCCGCCGACCAGCTGTCCAAGGCGGCCGTCCAGGCCCGGCTGGCCGTGGGCGAGTCGGTGCTTCTGGCGGGCGGGTGGGTCCGGTTGACCCACCTGCGCAACAGCGGGGCGGCCTTCGGGCTGTTTTCGGGACAGCAGGCGCTGTTCGTGGTGGCCACCGGGGCCGTGGTGGCCCTGGCCGTCCTGTGGAGCTGCAGGGCGGCCGCCAGCCCGGCAAGCCCGGGCCGCGGGGTTTCGGCGGGGCTGGGGCTTGCCAGCGGCGGTGCCGTCGCCAACCTGGCCGACCGCCTGCGGCACGGGGCGGTGGTGGACTTCATTGACGTGCGGCTGTGGCCGGTTTTTAATGTGGCCGACGCGGCCATCGTGGTGGGCGTGGCCCTGCTGGCCTGGCGGCTGCTGGTGGGAGGCGGCCGTGGCCGGGCGGCAGCCGGACCCCTGCCGGGGAGGGGCCGTGGCGGGGAGGAGCAGGGATAGGGCGGAGCATGGGCGCTGCTGCGTCGGAATACGTGCAGGAGCACACCTTCACCGTTCCGGCCGACGCCCACGGGGAGCGGGTGGACGTCTTTTTGGCCCAGTTCACCCCGGTGGGGCCTTCCCGGGCGTATGTGCAGCGCCTCATCGCCCGGGGCCTGGTGCAGGTGAACGGCCGGCCCACCAAGGCCTCCTACCGGGTGGCCGAGGGAGACACGGTGTGGGTGGGCCTGCCCGAGCCCGAGCAGCCCCAGGACCTCAAGCCCGAGGCCATCCCCCTGGATGTGGTCTACGAGGACGACCACATCGTGGTGGTGAACAAGCCCCGGGGCATGCCGGTGCACCCCGGGGTGGGCAACCCCACCGGCACCCTGGTCAACGCGCTGCTGGCCCGCTACCCCACCCTCTCCGGGGTGGCAGGGGTGATGCGGCCGGGCATCGTGCACCGCCTGGACAAGGACACCACGGGCCTGCTGGTGGTGGCCAAGACCAACGACGCCCACCTGGGCCTCACCCGGCAGCTGAAGGAGCGCACCATCCAGCGGATCTACTGGGCCATCGTGCGGGGCCAGCCGGGGGCCGACGAAGGCCTGGTGGACGCCCCCATCGGGCGCCACCCCACGGACCGCCTCCGCATGGCGGTGGTGGCGGGAGGCCGGCCGGCCATCACCCGCTTTCGGGTGCTGGAACGCTTCGGCGACTACAGCCTGCTGCAGGTGAAGCTGGAGACAGGCCGAACCCACCAGATCCGGGTTCACATGGCGTACATCGGCCACCCCATCGCCGGCGACCCGGTGTACGGCGCCGGCCGGGGAAGCCGGGCCCGGGGCGAGCTGGGGCTGCAGGCCCAGGCGCTGCATGCCCGGCAGCTGGCCTTCCGCCACCCGGTGACCGGTGAGCCCATGGAGTTTGTGGCCCCGCTTCCGGCGGACATGGAGCAGGCGCTGGAGCGCCTGCGGGCCCAGGCCCGCAGCCGGGCCGGCCAGCGGGGAGCTTGAGGGACGACCTTGGGTAACGGCATGCAGTCCAACGAAGACCCGGCCGCCGGGGCAGGCCGCGGCTGGGGCAAGGACCTGCTGGGCCTGCGCGGGGTGGGCCGGGAGGCCATCCTCCAGGTGCTGCACCAGGCGCAGGCCATGCTGCCGCTGGCCACCGAAAAGCGGCGCCGGTGGGAGCCGCTTCGGGGCCGGGTGGTGGTGAACCTCTTCTACGAGCCCTCCACCCGTACCCGCATCAGCTTCGAGCTGGCGGCCAGGGCGCTGGGAGCCGACGTCGTCAACGTGACCACGGCCCAGTCCAGCGTGGTGAAGGGCGAAAGCCTGGTGGATACCGCCCGCACCCTGCAGGCCCTGGGCGCCGATCTGGTGGTCCTGCGCCACCCTGCCTCCGGAGCCCCCCACCGGGTGGCCCAGGCGGTCCGGGTAGGGGTGGTCAACGCCGGGGACGGCACCAACGAACACCCCACCCAGGGGCTTTTGGACCTGTTCACCATCTGGCAGCTGAAGGGCCGGCTGGAGGGGGTCCGGGTGGTGCTGGTGGGGGACATCCTCCACAGCCGGGTGGCCCGCTCGAACCTGTGGGGCCTCAGCGCGGTGGGCGCGCAGGTGGGGTTCTGCGGCCCTGCCACCCTTCTGCCCAGACCGCAGGACGTGCCCGGGGTGCGGTTCTTCTCCCGGCTGGAGGACGCCCTGGAGTGGGCCGACGTGGTGAACATGCTGCGCCTGCAGCGGGAGCGGCAGGTGCACGGCTACCTGCCGGCCCTGGGGGAGTACCGCCAGCGCTTCGGGCTGACGGCCCAGCGGCTGCGGCGCCTGCGGCCCGATGTGCTGGTGATGCACCCCGGCCCCGCCAACGTGGGGGTGGAGATCGACGAGGAGGTCCTGGCCGACCCCCGCAGCGCCATCTCCCGCCAGGTGAGCTTCGGCGTGGCGGTGCGCATGGCGGTGCTGTCCCTGTGGTGCGGGCAGGGGGAGCTTTCCCGGTGAGGCTGTGGGTGCGGGGTGGCCGGGTGCTGGATGCGGCCACGGGCCTGGACGCCCAGCTGGACGTCCTCATCGAGGACGGCCGGGTCGCGCGCCTGAGCGCCCCCGGCCCGTACGGCTCGGCCTCCGACGAGGTGGTGGACGCGCGGGGCTGCTGGGTGGTGCCGGGCCTGGTAGACCTGTGCGTGCACTGCGGCCAGCCGGGCCACGAGCGGCGGGAGACCCTGGCGGAGATGGTGCAGGCGGCCTGCTGGGGGGGCGTCACCACCCTGGTCATCATGCCGGACACCGAGCCGCCGGTGGACAGCCCGGCGATGGTGGAGCAGCTGCACGCCCTGGCCGGGCGCGACGGCCGGGTGCAGGTGCACGTGGCAGCCGCCCTCACCCGGGGCAGGCAGGGACAGGAGCTGGCCGGGATGGGGGGGCTGGCCCGGGCGGGGGCGGTGGCGTTCACCGACGACGACCGCCCGGTCATGGACAGCGCCCTCATGCGCCATGCCATGGCCTATGCCGCCCAGCTGCAGCGGCCCGTGCTGGGCGGCGGGCTGGATCCGGGGCTGTCCCGGGGCGGGCTTGTGCGGGAAGGCGCCGTCTCCTTCCGGCTGGGGCTTCCCGGGATCCCCGCGGAGGCCGAAAGCGTCCTGGCCGCCCGGGATCTGGAGCTGGCCCGCCTGACGGGCTGCACCCTGCACCTGGCGCGGGTCAGCACGCTGCGTACCCTGGAACTTCTGGCTGAGGCCCGCCGCAGGGGCCTGCCCGTCAGCGCCAGCGTCAGCGCCCACCATCTCCTGCTGACCTGGGAGGCGCTGGAGGGGTACGACCCGTCGGCCAAGCTGTGGCCGCCCCTGGGCAGCCCGGAGGACCGGGAAGGCCTGCGCCGGGCCCTGGCCGAGGGCCTGGTGGACTGCGTGGTCTCCGACCACCGGGCGCTGGCTCCCGAAGAGGTACAGGGCGACCTGGCCTCCTGCCCCTTCGGGGCTGCAGGGCTGCAGACCCTGGCCGCCTGCGTGCTGGGCGAGATGGTGCACGAGGGCGCCCTGGAGCCCCTGCAGGCGGTGCGGGCCGTCACCTGGGCGCCGGCCCGCCTGCTGGGCCTGCCGGCAGGAACGCTTCAGGAAGGCGCCCGGGCCGATGTGGTGGTCTTCGACCCCGCGCGCCGGTGGGTGGTGGAGCCCACCACGTGGCCGGCCGGAGGCCGCAACAGCCCCCTGGCCGGGCGGCCCATGCGGGGCCAGGTGGTGGCCACCATTGCCGGCGGCCGGCTGGTGATGCGCGACGGACAGCTCTGCGGCTAGCCTGCCCCAGGACTGCTTTGCCGACCGGCTGGCCGAACAGGTTCAGTCCCGCCGTTCGGCGCTGGTGGTGGGGTTCGACCCGTTTTTGGAGTGGATGCCCGCGCCCCTGGCCCGGGAACTGGAACGGACCTGCGCCGCCCTCCGGAGCAGCGCAGGGCAGGACGGGCCGGGGCTGGAGGGCGCAGGGCAGCTGTCCCCGCTCCGCCAGGAGCAGCTTCTGCAGGCGGCCGCGGATGCGGTGGTGCGCTGGGGCGAAGGGCTCATCGAGGCGTGCGGGCCCCACGCCTGCGCCATCAAGCTGCAGCTGGCCTGCTTCGAGCAGCTGGGCGGCCCGGGATGGGAGGCTGCCCGGCAGGTAGCCCGTGCCGCCCGGGCGGCAGGCCTGCTGGTCATCGCCGACGCCAAGCGGGGCGACGTGGCCAGTACCATGCAGGGGTATGGTCGGGCCCTCTTCGGGCCGGTTCCCCTGCCCGGGGGGCTGGCGGTGGCCGGGCTGGAGTGCGACGCGGCCACCGTGCACCCGTACATGGGCGAGGACAGCCTGCAGGCGCTGGCGCCGTGGCTGCAGGCAGGACGGGGCGTGTTCGTGCTGGTGCACACCAGCAACCCCTCCGCAGGCCAGCTGCAGGAGCAACGGCTGGCCGACGGCACCAGCGTGGCAGAGCGGGTGGCCGAGCTGGTGGCCCGGTGGTCGGGGCGGTGGCGGGGCCGGTGCGGCTACGGGGCCGTAGGCGCGGTGGTAGGGGCCACCTACCCCGAGGCGGTACGCCGCCTGCGGGCCCGCCTGGCCGGCGTGTGGATGCTCCTGCCCGGGGTGGGAGCCCAGGGAGGGCGCCTGGAAGATCTTCCGCCGGCCTTCGACGGGACGGGGCTGGGGGCCGTGGTGGCTGTCTCCCGGCAGATCCTGGGCGCCTGGCGGCAGGCCCCGGAGCAGGACTGGCGGCAGGCGTGCCGCCAGCAGGCCCGAGAGCTTCAAGAAGCCCTGGAGAGGATCCGGCACGGCCGCTGAGGGCCGTGCCGCCGCCGAGGAGGGAACCCTGTGCGAGAGCATGGAACGCAGCCCCACGGCCAGGCTCCCGGAGCTTCCCGTCGGGCGCTTGTCAGCGTCTGGGAGCCCCCCGCGGTGCTGCCCCTGGCCCGCTGCCTGGCCCGGTTCGGCTGGGAGCTTTGGGCCAGCGAGGGAACGGCAGCGGCCCTGACCGAGGCCGGCCTGGCGGTGCGGCGGCTGGCCGAGCTGACCGGGATGACCAGCCTTCTGGGGGGACGGCTCAAGACGCTGCATCCCCGGGTGTTCGCCGGGGTGCTGGCCCGGGGCACGCCCCAGGACCAGGAGGAGCTGGCCCGTCTGGAGACAGTTCCTTTCGACCTGGTGGTGGTGGAGTTTTACCCCTTCGAGCAGGCCGTCCAGGAAGGCGGGCGCAGCTGGGAGCAGCTGGTGGAACTCATCGACGTGGGCGGCCCGGCGCTGGTGCGGGCGGCGGCCAAGAACCACGAGCGGGTGGCCGTGGTCTGCCAGCGCGGCCAGTACCAGTCCGTCATCGAGCACCTGGAACGCACGGGCGGCCAGCTCCCGGATGCCACCATGCGCCGCCGCCTGGCTGAGGAGGCCTTCCGGCGCACGGCCCTGTACGACCAGGCCGTGGCCCGGGCGCTGGCCGGCAGTTCCGGGGAGGGGCTGCGCTTTCCCGAGCGGCTGGAGCTGGGCGGCTTCCGGTTCTGGCGGCGGGTGCGCTACGGGGAAAACCCCCACCAGCAGGCGGCCGTATACCGCACCGAGCAGCCGGTGCCCTCGGTGGTCTGGGGGCAGATGCTGCAGGGCAAGGAGCTCTCCTACAACAACATCGCCGACGCCTGCGCGGCCTGGGAGCTGGCCCTGGAGCTGGCCGAGCAGCCGGCGGCGGTGGCCATCAAGCACGCCACCCCGTGCGGGGCGGCCGTGGCCGAAAGCCTGGTTCTGGCCTACGAGAAGGCGTACGAGGCCGACCCTGTCAGCATCTTCGGCGGGGTGGTGGCGCTGACCCGGCCTGTGGACAGGGCCACTGCCCAGGCCATGGCCCGCACCTTTCTGGAGGTGGTGGTGGCCCCCGAGTTCACCCCCGAGGCCCGGGAGGTCTTCGCCCAGAAGCCCAACGTGCGCCTGGTGGAGGTGGGAAGCGTGCAGCCGCCCGGCGAGGGGCTGCAGCTGCGCTCCATCCCCGGTGGGCTTCTGGTGCAGACGGAAGACCGGGTGGACCTGGACCCGTCCCGGCTGCGCACGGTCACCAAGGTGGCCGTGGCGGAGCGGCTGTGGCCGGATCTGCGCTTTGCCTGGCGGGTGGCCAAGCACGCCCGCTCCAACGCCATCGTGGTGGCCCGGGAGGGGCAGACGGTGGGCATCGGGGCCGGGCAGGTGAGCCGCATCGATGCGGCCCGCCAGGCGCTGCAGAAGGCCGGGGAGAAGGCCCGGGGCGCCGTGCTGGCGTCGGACGGGTTCTTCCCCTTTGCGGACGTGGTGGAGCTGGCCGCCCAGTACGGGATCGCCGCCATCATCCAGCCGGGGGGTTCCATCCGGGACCACGAGTCCATCACGGCCGCCGACCGGGCCGGCATCGCCATGGTGTTCACAGGGATCCGTCACTTCCGGCACTGACGGCTCCCGTCATCAGCGCCGGCGGGGCCTGTTCGGGCTGCAGGATGGCCCACCCGTCCGGCGCCACCCGCAGCGTGCGCTCGTGGGAGTACACCACGAACCCGGCCGGGCTTGCGGGGGGCTTGCGGACGTAGCGGCGCCGGGTCACGTCCACGTCCACCGGGGCGCCGCTCTGGCCGGCTGCCGAAAGCCGCGCCGCCAGGCTGGCCGCCGCCTGAAGCGTGGCCTCGCTGACGGGCCTGCCGCCGCAGCGCACCACCACGTGGGCTCCCGGCAGGCCCCGGGCGTGCAGCCACAGGTCGTCGGGGCCCGCCACGTGGAAGGTGAGGCGGTCGTTGTCCCGGGCGCTGCGCCCCGCCAGCACCGCCATGCCCTCGGGCGAGCGCCATCGCCACAGGGCCACCTGGCGCCCGCCCGGGGAGGCGGCCCGGCCCGCAGCCGCCGGCGAGGCCTGCCCGGTGCGGCTCCGGGAGGGCTGCAGGCGCTCTTGCCCGCTGCCACGGGAGGCAGCTTGCCCGCGGGCGACGCCGGCCAGCTCCAGAGCCCAGGCGCACTCCTCCCGCAGATCCTGGAGCTCCGCCGGGCCGGCGGCCAGCTGGGCCAGCACCAGGGCCAGCTCCACGGCCTGCAGGGCGGTGCGGGTCGTTTGCGCGGCCTGGGCCTGGACCTCCTGCGCCCGGCGGGCCTTGCGGTAGCGGGCGAAGTAGCGGCGGGCGTTCTCCACCGCCGAAAGGGCCGGCTCCAGGGGGATGGCAAGGCCACCTTCGCCGGGCGGGCGCTCGTCCTCGGGGGGCAGCACCACCTGCGGGCTGGCGGGCCTCACCCGGTGGGCGTAGGCCAGCAGCAGTTCCCCCATGGCCCTCCAGCGCTCGGGGTCGCCGGCTCGCTGCAGGTCTTCCTGCTGGTGGGCCAGGCGTCGGGCGAGCCGCTCCCGGGCCTGGCGCAGCTCGCGGAGGACCTGCTGGCGAAGCTGCTGTTCCTGGTGGCTGCGAAAGGCCTGCGCCCAGCGCTGCCCGAGCCACACAAGCCAGGCAAGCCCGGGGGGCTCACCGGGGGCGGCCCCGGCGGGCGGCGGCCCGTTCGCAGCGGCCTCGCCGGGCGTCTCCTGCGGGGTGCGGGGCGCAGCCCCGCAAAGGGCTCCGGCTGCGGGACGGGGTGGCGCAGGCGGCCGATACGGCCCGCCCGCGACAAGGCCCCGCCCGGCCGGCGGGCGGCGCGCCCAGCCGGCGATGGCCTCGTCCACCAGCAAGAAAAGGTTGGCAAACTGGCCGGTGAGCTCCACCACCACCTGCACCGGCGCCGGCCCGGCGCGGGTTTCGTCCGGGCGCAGCTCGCCGCCGGCCGGAGGGGGTGGTGGAGGCGTTGGCCTGCCGAAGTGCAGGTGCAAGATGCGGTCGGCACGGCGCGCTTCGGCCCGTACCAGGCGCGTGCCCTCCAGGTGCTTGCGTAGTAGCATACAGAAAGGGGACGGCTGGGGCGGGTTGGGTGGCGCCTGGCCGCTGAGCAGGGCCACGCACAGCCGCTGGCGATGAAGGTCCACCAGCAGCCGCTGCTTGCCCGACCGGCCGTACAGGTGCAGCACGAACAGCTCCGGCGCGGGGTGGTAGACGTCCTGCACCCACGAGCCGGCCAGGTGTTCCTGGATGGCGGCGGCCACCCGGGCTACCTCGGCGGCCGACAGATCACCCAAGCCCACCGCCCTCACCCCGACGCCCAGGATTGTACCCTCCGGGCCCGGCCCCTGCCGGGCAGGGACCACGGGCCGGGCCGTCACGTCGGGACGGCGGGCCGGAAAGGAAGACGACCGATGGGCACAGGACGCCCGGTGAGTCTGGTGGCCGCGGTGGCCTTCTCCCTGGCGGGGGCGGCGGCAGCGGTGGCGGTGGCGGTGTCGGGGGAGGCCGGGCCGCCCGCGGCAGCCCAGCCGGCGGTCTCCCGTCCCGCAGGTTCCGCCCCTTCCAGCTCGCCGGCCGCCCGATGGGTGGGAATCGCCCTGGAGCTTTTGGCCCGGGGGCGCACGGAAGCGGCCCTGGCCCCCCTGGAGCAGGCCCGCCAGGCAGACCCGGAGAACCTGGAGGCGTCGGTGCTCCTGGCCAGCGCCCGCCTCGCCCTGCAGGAGCCGGAGCGGGCGCTGGCGGCGTTGCCGGGCGGCTCGCGGGCTTCCTTGAGTTCCCAGGAGGAGGCGCTGGTGCAGACCCTGCGGGGTATGGCCCACCAGCGCCTGGGGCAGGCGGAGGCTGCGGTGGGGGCCTACCGCCGGGCGGTGGAGGCCGACGGCCGCACCGCCCTGGCCTGGGTGGGCCTGGGACAGCTGGCCCGCCAGGCCGCCGCCGATCCCGCCGGGCCGGCCAACCAGTGGGGCTGGCCCGC